>CAZVDJ010000516.1:0-3926 GCA_964626245.1 uncultured Gemmatimonadaceae bacterium | reverse complement strand
CCCCTTCGCCCGTCCCATGCAGCTGCGCACCATCGGCACCGGCACCGCCGCCCCGTCACCCACGCGCGTCCAGAGCGCGACGCTGGTGACGTGCGGCGAGGTGCGGCTGCTGGTGGACTGCGGCGGCGGCGCGGTGGCCCGCATGGCGCAGTTGGGGATCGAGTGGCCGGCCATCACGCACGTGGCGCTCACGCACTTTCACGCCGACCACACCAACGACCTGGCCAACCTCTTCTTCGCGTGGCGCTACGGCATGCTCCCGCCCCGAGACCGGCCGGTGGAACTGCTGGGGCCCGCGGGGACCGGCGCGCTGTTCGAGCGCATGGTCGACGCCTTCGGCGCGAACCTGCGCGCCGCCGTCCCCGTACAGGTGCGCGAGGTGGAACCACACGCCCTCGTGGCCCTGGGAAGCGGGTGCACGCTCGAGGCATGCAAGGTTCCGCACACCACCGAGAGCGTGGCATATTCCATCGCGTCGCCCGCGGGACGGGTGGTGATCTCCGGTGACACCGGGTACCACGCCGCCTTCGCCGAATGGGCGGCGGGGTGCCACGTCCTGCTGCTGGAGTGCTCGCTCCCCGATGACCTGGCCATCGACTCCCACCTGACGCCGCGTCGCTGCGGCGCCGTGGCGGCGGTGGCCCGCCCCGCCCTGCTGGCCCTCACGCACTTCTACCCCCCCGTCGAGGACGTCGACATCGAAGGCCAGGTGGCCGAACGGTTCGACGGTCGCCTGCTGCGTACCTTTGACGGGTGGTCGCTCGACCTCCAGGAGACGTCATGCTCGTCGTGATGCACCACCACGCGACCCAGGCGGAGATCGACGCGGTCTGCCGCGTCATCGCGGACATGGGGTACCAGGCCGTCCCGATGCCGGGAGAGCAGCGCACCGCCATCGGCGTGGTGGGCAACGATCGGCGCGTGGATGACACGAACATCATCGGGCTGGCCGGCGTCGCCCAGGTCATCCACGTGACCAACCAGTACAAGCAGGTCTCGCGCGAATGGCGGCGCGAGAACACGGTGGTGCGCATCGCCCCCGGCGTGGAGTTCGGGGGAGATGCCATCGTCGTGGTGGCCGGCCCCTGCTCGGTGGAGTCGGAGGAGCAGATCCTCACCGCCGCGCGCGCCGTACGTGCAGCTGGCGGTACCGCGCTGCGGGGCGGCGCCTTCAAGCCCAGGTCCTCCCCCTACTCCTTCCAGGGGCTCGGCAAGCGCGGGTTGGAGTTGCTGGCGCTGGCGCGCGCCGAAACCGGCCTCCCCATCGTCACCGAGGCCATGGACGAGGCCGGGGCCGAGCTGGTGGCCGAGTACGCCGACTGCATCCAGATCGGCGCCCGCAACATGCAGAACTACTCGCTGCTCAAGGCCGCCGGGCGTCTGGGGCGCCCCGTCCTCCTCAAGCGTGGCATGGCGGCGACGATCACCGACCTCCTCCTCTCTGCCGAGTACATCCTGGCGGAAGGCAATGCGCAGGTGATCCTGTGCGAGCGCGGCCTGCGCTCGTTCGATACGGCCGCACGCAACATGTTCGACCTGAACGCCGTCCCCATCGTGCACAAGCTCTCGCACCTGCCGATCGTGGCCGACCCGAGCCACGGCACCGGGCACCGCGACATGGTCATCCCGATGACGCGTGCCGCCGTGGCGGCGGGGGCCGATGGGATCCTGGTCGAGATGCACCCCAATCCCGAGCGCGCCAAGTCCGACGGCGCACAGAGCCTGTACCCGGACCAGTTTGCCCGCCTGATGCTCGAAGTGCGCGCCATTGCCCGCGCCATCGGCCGAGATGTGAGCTCGATCACACCGGTCGACGGAACGGAGGCGGCAAGCCTTCGGTAAGACACGATGAGCGCCGCGTGGCGCCCACTCCGTCCGCCGATACGATCATGACGATGCACGTTTCCCTGTTCGCGCTGGCCTTCGCCCTCGCCGTACCGGCTGCCCGCGCGCAAGACCCGGCGGGTGCCGCGATCGATCGCGCGGTGGACGCGTACGCCAAGGTGCGCACCGCGCGCGCCACGTTCGAACAGGTGGTCACCAACCCGCTCACCGGCTCGCGGCTGCAATCGCGCGGCGAGTTCGAGCAGGCGCGCCCCGACCGCTTTGCCTTTCGCTTCGCGGATCCCAAGGGCGACCTCATCGTCTCGGACGGCAAGTTCGTCTGGCTCTACCTTCCCAGCTCCACGCCGGGACAGGTGATCCGCGCGCCACTCACGGCCGACGTGGAAGGGTCGATCGACCTGATCGGGACCTTCTTCTCCAACCCGCGCACGCGCTACACCGTGACCGACGCAGGCGCGGCGACCATTGGCGGGCGCGCCACGCGCGCGGTGACGCTGGTGCCCAAGACACGGGGCGGGAGCTTCCTGCGCGCCAAGGTGTGGATCGACGCGGGCGACGGCACGCTGCGCCAGTTCGAGGCCGAGGAAGCCAGCGGTGTCGTGCGCGTCGTGACGATCACGGCCTTTACGCCGAATGCGCCCGTGTCACCGACGGCCTTCCGCTTCAAGCCGCCCAAGGGCGTGCGCGTGGTGGACCAGTCCGACCTGCAGTAGGGACGCGGCGCCTGGCGGCAACGCGCCAGGCCGGCGTGTTGGGCCGGCGCGTGGGGCCGGCGCGTGGGGCCGGCGCGTTGGGCCGTGTGTTGCGCCTGGCGGCTACGGGCGCTTGCTGCTGTCGGCGCGCGTGGCCACGAGCGAGGGTTGCGCCCCTTCCAGCCGCGCGGCGCGATCCAGCACTTCCCGCTGCGACGTGGCGCCCGCCACCAATCGCTCGGCGGTCTGGATGACCTCGTCGTCGGCGATGGAACGACGCGCCTCCGCGGCGGCGCCGAAGGTGAACCGTGTCACCTCGCGCGCGATGAGCCGGTTGACGATCGGCGCCGCCGCATCGTAGATGGCGCGGTCGAAGTCGAAGCCGCGCGCCCGCATCACCTTCCACAGCCCATCGCGCATGGCGGCGTCCACCGCGAAGCCGGGCGAGGCCGGCGGCCCGGAGGCCTTGAGCGACAGCGCGTAGGCGGTCAGCGCGTCGCGAAACTCCGGGACGCGCTTGCCCAGCGCCCCCGCCAGCGCCAACTCCTCGGGCGACTGCGTCGTGTCACCCACCACGACGTCGGGGGCAATTCCGCCACCGCCTGCCACCAGCCGCCCCCCCTCGGTGCGAAAGCGCGCCTGCTCGCGCGACTCCTCGCGCGCCTCGTCGGCGGGAGTGCCGGCTCGCGCCTGGCGGTCGATCGACCGGCCGGACGGGGTGAACCAGCGCGCCGTGGTGAGCTTGAGCGCCCCACCGGTGGCGGTGGGATAGAGCGACTGCGCGCTCCCCTTGCCGAACGTCGTGCGCCCCAAGAGCAGCGCGCGATCATGGTCCTGGAGGGCTCCGGCCACGATCTCGCTGGCGCTCGCGCTGCCGTCGTCCACCAACACCGCCAGCGGAAGCCGCGGCCAGCGCTGCGGCGTTTCGTCGGCAAAGGTCGCGTTGGCCTCGGGGATGCGCCCGCGAATGCGCACGATCGTCCGCCCCGCATCGAGGAAGAGATCGGCCACCCCGACCCCCTGCGCGAGGAGTCCGCCCAGGTTGCCGCGCAGGTCCACGATCAGGGACGTCATCCCGAGCGCGACCAGCGAATCGATGGTGCTGGAGACTTCCTGCTGCGTGGAGTCGGAGAAGACCTTCACGTCGATGTAGCCCACGCCTCCCGCCAGGAGCGCGCTCCGTCGCACGGCGCGTCGGTGGATCTCGCCCCTCGTCAGGCGCACCGTGAAGGGGGCCGGCGCGCCCGGACGTTCGATCGTCGCGGCCAGGGTGGACCCCACCCGCCCGCGCAGCATCCCGCGGATCTCCTCGCCCGTGAGGCCGCTGGTGGCGCGCCCGTCCAGCTCGAGCATCCGGTCACCACTCTGCAGCCCGGCGCGCTCCGCCGG
>CAZVDJ010000515.1:0-3932 GCA_964626245.1 uncultured Gemmatimonadaceae bacterium | reverse complement strand
CACAAATAGTCGCCGGCGCGCCGGCGCCCTGCGCCGGCCAGGAGCCGTCGCCTATTTGTGAGATGGCCTCTAAACTCCGCTGCGCCGTATAACAAGCACGCCTGGCCGCCCATCAACAGGGCGGGGACGTCGTGCGCCCGGAGCGTAGTGAGGACTCGCAGGATCTGGGTCGGGATCACTGGTGCCTCCCACGAGGTCATACCATGCGGCCAGGCGCCGCATCTCCGCCCAGCGCTGCTCCGGCGTCAGTCGCATCCACTGCGCCGCCTCCTCGCCATAGAGGCGCTCGAGGGTGGGTCGGGTGGTCGTGTCGTCCAGCATGGGCGAAATGTAGCAGGGAGTGGTCCATGATGCCCCTAACGTGCCATCGTGCGCCCGCTGCGATCGCTCGCCGCGCGATACTGGGAGTCGTCGCCGGATCCGCTTGCACCTCCTGCACCCCACTCCCCGACGCTGCCCGCGGCGCCGCCGCAGAGGCTCCAGCGCGGACCGCCACCAGCGCGATCACGCTGCTGGAGCCTCCGCTCCTTGTCCTCGGCGAACACCTGGTCGATGCCGAGACGCTCGACGGCCGACATCCGTACCTGCAGCTGACCGAGTTGCGATCGGGGATGTTGGTAGTCAACGACCGCGTGTCGCTCAAGTTCTTCGCGCCAAACGGTGCGCTGCGCCGGGTGGCAGGGCGTGGAGGGTCCGGGCCAGGCGAATTCAGCCAGACACGTGACACGTGTCGAAGCGACGGCGACACGATCGTGGTGATCGACGCTGCTGATGGACGCGTGTCGATGTGGAGCGACACGGGCGATCATCTTCGGACGCTCCGTCGACCGGGGTACGTCCCCCCTCGCGATCGCACGGAGCGGGGGACGTTGCGGATTCCCTGAGCTTCGAATCCATCGCGTGCGAATGCCCTGAATGCCGCCGCCGGACTGAGGAGGGGCGTGAGCGGCGCTGCGCGTGGTGGCAGGACAAGCGCCTCGCGCCCGAATTGCCGAGTGATAGCCGATGAGCTATCATTTCCCGATGATTTCCGCACCCACCCGTCTCTTGCGCGAGGCGCGCACTCGGGCCGGTCTCTCCCAGCGTTCCTTGGCGCAGCGAGCGGGAACGAGTCAGTCCGTTGTCGCCCGCATCGAGCTGGGCGAGACGTCGCCGTCGTGGGACACGATGGAGCGCCTCCTCGCCGCGGCGGGATTCGCGATCGAGGCGCGCATTGAACCGCAACCAGTCGTTGGGTCGCACATGCTCGACGACGTGCGGCGCATCCGCAGCCTCACACCGGAGGCGCGCCTGGCGGAGGTGGCCAACCTGAGCCGTTTCGTCGCTGCGGCGCGCCGCGTCTCGTGAGCGGCGGCGGTCCGGCTCCGTTCGATCCCGAGCGAATCCTGGCGGTGCTCGCCCGGCACAAGGTGGACTTTGTCTTGGTTGGCGCGCTGGGAGCGAGGCTCCATGGTTTTCCGCGCCTGACGGCGGACGCCGACATCACACCGAGCCGCTCATCAGACAACGTCGCGCGCCTGTCGGCGGCGCTGCGGGAGCTGGATGCCCGAATCTTCACGGACGCCGTGCCCGAGGGGCTTCCCTTCGACTGCTCACCGGCGATGTTGGAACGAGGGCGACTCTGGAATCTGGTCAGCAGCGCCGGGCGGCTCGACGTGATCTTCGAGCCCGCCGGCTGCAGCGACTACGAGGCCCTGAAGGCGCGTGCGGCAAGGTTCGAGGTTCACGGGATCACACTGTACGTCGCGTCGCTTCCCGACCTGTTGCGCATGAAGGAGGCGGCCGACCGCCCGCAGGATCGGCAGGATGCGGTCATCCTGCGCGAGATGCTGCGGGTGGATGAACGCGCATCGGGTGGGTGATGCCATGTGTTGGCCGGGGCGACCGCGCTATTGCCGTCGCACCTCCCACACTTCCACGCGCTCCACGTCATCCTCGTCGCGCGCCACCCCCGCAACCCAGTCGCGTCCAACGTCGAACAGCGAGAACCTCGGCGGCAACATCAGCGTGCCGATCCACCGGCTCCGGGCATCGAAGATGTTCCAGCGCGTTGGCTCCGCCGGGGGACGCGTGACGCCCCCCGCGAACGAGACAATGCCGTCGGACGGTTGGTAGTCGGACACCCACAACTCGCCTGTGCGCGAGGCGACCAGGCGCGCGATCGTGGGTAGCGCGCGCGTAAATTCCGACGTGCGGGCCACGTTCTCACGATGCACACGCAGCGACCCTTCCCACCGCGACTTACTACCGGGCAGCCGCCCTGCCATGCCGTCGCGCCAGGCGCGCTTCATCGAGTCGGTGACGGCACGCGGCCGCAGCGCTCGGCGCAGGGTGCGCGTCGGCCGGCCGGTGGTGCCGAGACAAACTATCTCGTACGTCTCGGTGAAGCTGGTGCAGATCTCCGTCGGGAACGACGCCACGACCAGCGACGGTGAGAAGGCGAACCATCGGGCGTAGGCATCACCGGTCTGCTGAAAGGTGCGTCCCGACGGCAAGGTGGCAATGGTCACTGGTGTGCGCTCGCCGGCACGCAACACGCGTACTTCGGACGAGTCGACTCCCGCCGGGCGGCGCTGCCAATTGCGCAGACGCCCCAGGCCGACCAGTCCGGAGTTTGCCACCACCCCGCTCGGGTTGCCGCTGAAGGTGGAGGCCGGTCCCATGCGATACGGCAGGGTGCGGAGATACGCGCCGTCGATCGAGTAGAGGTGCGCGCCGCCGTAGCTGTCGAGCGCGTAGAGCGTGTCCGACTGCAGATAGAGCCCCTCCAACCCTTGCACTTCGCCGGGGCCGCGACCGGGGCCGGCGCGCTTCTCGACAAAGCGCCCGGCACGGTCGAAGTAGCGCAGCTCGCGGCTTCCGGCGTCGGCTACGACGAGCCGCCCGTCGTCCAGGCGCAGCACGCCCACGATGGTGGCAAACTCCGTCGGGCCGGAGCCGTTGGCCCCTCCGACGGTCAAGAGCGGGCGCGCGGACAGGCGCCAGCGCGACTGCGCCGATTCGTTCGTGCCGTAGAGTATCAATGGAGCGCTGCCGCGCGCGGATGTGGCGCGCGGCGGATCCTGCGCACGCAACGGCTGTTGCTGTGCGATGCCCCAGGCGAGGAGGGTGACGGCGCACAGACCGGCCGTCCTGCGTTTCCCGGCCGACGGAATGCGGCACTCGGCGCGTGTCTGCATCTGGTGGTTGGTCAGGATGACGGAAAGTAGGCGCGCAGGCGAGATGACGTCCAGCACCTGGCCTTCCGCCCTTGACAGCGCCAACCGCAGCGCGATGCTAGGGCACTCTTCATCCTCGCGGCGCCCATGCGATATCCCCTCCTGCTCCCGCTCGCTGCCGTTCCCGTGCTGGCCATGGTCCTGCTGCGCAACGGCACCACCGAGTCGGGCACCGCGGCAGCGCCCACCGCCGCCCCGGGCATCGACCACATCTCCTCGTCGCTGCTCAGCGCCGCACTCGACTCCACCATGAAATCGGGGGCGAAGGGGGTGCAGTTCCGCCTGGCCGACGACCGCAACGCGCAGTACCTGATGAACCGCCGCACCGCGCCGAGCGACATCGAACTGCACTGCCACTGGGACGACCTGATGGTCGTGCGGGCGGGCGCCGGCGTGGTGTCCACGTCTCGGCGGGTGCAGGGACCCGTGAAGTACTCGTGGGGCGAGTGGCGCGCGGCGCGGCTGGTGTCCGCTGGAGAGACGACCATCGCCTCCGGCGACGTGGTGCGCATCCCCGCCGGTCATGCGCACCAGGTACGACCGTTAGGTGACGTGCCGCTGGTCTACCTGGTGGTGAAGGTCCGCTCGCCGGACGACGGCGCGGTGTGCGGGTCGCTCGAGAGGGCGGTTGGCAACGCGACGACCGCTGCGCGGACGCCGGCAAGTGGGCGGTAGCGCCGGTGGGTCGACACGACAGCGGGGCGCCGCGCATGG
>CAZVDJ010000514.1:3221-3942 GCA_964626245.1 uncultured Gemmatimonadaceae bacterium | reverse complement strand
CATCGATGGCGCCGGCGACAGCGACGCGATCCAGGGGCGCGTGAAGGAGATTCGCGCCGCGATCGAGAAGAGCACGTCGGACTACGACCGCGAGAAGCTCCAGGAGCGCCTGGCGAAGCTCGCCGGTGGCGTGGCGGTGATCAACGTCGGCGCCGCGACCGAGGCCGAGATGAAGGAGAAGAAGGCCCGCGTCGAGGACGCGCTGCACGCCACGCGTGCGGCCGTCGAGGAAGGGATCGTCCCGGGCGGCGGCGTGGCGCTCATCCGCGCGCAGCGCGCCCTCAAGGGGCTCAAGCTCGAGGATCACGACGAGCAGATCGGTGTCGACATCATCCGTCGCGCCATCGAGGAGCCGATCCGCATGATCGTGCAGAACGCGGGCGGTGAAGGCTCGATCGTCGTGGAGAAGGTCCGTGGCTCGAAGGACGACGCCTTCGGCTACAACGCCCTCACCGACACCTACGAGAACCTGGTGACGGCTGGCGTCATCGACCCGACCAAGGTGACCCGCTCGGCGCTCCAGAACGCCGCGTCGATCGCCGGCCTCCTGCTCACGACGGAAGCGCTCGTCGTGGAGAAGAAGGGCGACAAGCCGGCCGCGCCTGCTGGCGGCCCCGGCGGCATGGGCGGGATGTACTAGGAGCAAAGGGGAGACGGGAGACGGGAGGGGCGGGGAGGCCAGCGAGCCCCCCGTAACCCCCCGCCCCGGGGCCGCCACCCG
>CAZVDJ010000514.1:0-3211 GCA_964626245.1 uncultured Gemmatimonadaceae bacterium | reverse complement strand
GTACCCCCCCCCACCCGCGCGGGGCGCCCACCCCGCGCCCCCCTTCTCATTCCCGTCTCCCGTCTCTCGTCTCCCGTCTCAAGACTCAATACCCCACGCCCCGCGTCTCCTTCTCCAGCAGCCGGCGCGCGGCGTCGGGGCTGTCCACGCTGGTGACGAGCTCCTTGAGCAGGCCGTCGCGAAGGCCGTAGACCATCCCGTGCAGCAGCGGGCGCGGGCCGCGCTTCCAGGCCTCCTGCACGATGGGGGTGCGTGACAGGTTGTGCACCTGGCGGAGGACGTTGAGCTCCACCATGCGCTCGAAGCGCTCGTCCTCGGTGCGGAAGGCGCTCAACTCGGCGGCGTGGCGGCGCTTGGTCTCGCGAATCCCGCTCAGCCAGTGGTCCACCAGGCCGTATGGGTGGTCCTGCATCGCGGCCGCGACGCCGCCGCACTGCAGGTGGCCGCAGACGATGACGTGCTTCACGTCCAGCACCTCCACCGCGTACTGCAGCACCGACAGCAGGTTCATGTCCGCCGGGATCACCTGGTTGGCGATGTTGCGGTGCACGAACATCTCGCCGGGCAGCACGCCCGTCAGCATCTCGAGGGGGACGCGTGAGTCGGCGCAGCCGATGAACAGGAAGTGCGGCTCCTGCCGCTTGGCATTGCGCTCGAAGAACTCGGGGTCGGAGCTGGTGATCTCGCGCGCGAAGCGGCGGTTGTTCTCGAGGATCCGGTTGAGGTCTTCCACGGCTTCGGCGTGTTAGTGGGACGGCATGATGGACGCGTCGGGAATCCCGACCAGCCGATAGTCGATGCGACGGCCGCGTGCCGTCTCCTTGAACTCGTGGATCAGCTCCAGCACGTCCGGGTCGATGTGCCGGGTGAAGCGCCCGTCGAGCTCCAGGCGGCTCCCCTCGGGCAGCGCCTCCAGCGTGGCGGCGAGCGTGGCCTTGTGCAGGAAGGTCACCGGGTCGTTGAGGCGAAGCCGCGTGAGCACGGCGCCCTTGGGGCTCACCACCGTGTAGCCAAGCGATCGCTGGTGGTCGAGCAGGACGAAGGCAAAGCCCACGATGAGCCCGATCCCGATGCCCACCAGGAGGTCGGTGAGCATGATCGCGAGCATCGTCACCAGGAACGGCGTGAAGCGCCGCCACCCCTGCCTCCACGCGTGCTGCAGGAACGACGGGTGCACCAGCTTCCACCCCGTATAGAGCAGGATCGCCGCCAGCGCCGAGATGGGGATGAGGTTGAGCAACGCGGGCGCCGCGAGGACCGCGACGAGGAGGAGGACGGCGTGGATCATCACCGCGGCCTTGCTCTGCGCCCCGGCGTCGACGTTCACCGCGCTGCGCACCACGACGCCGCTCATCGGAAGGCCGCCGACCAGTCCTGACACCGCGTTCCCCACGCCCTGCGCCAGGAGCTCGCGATTGGCCGACGGTTCTCGGCGGTACGGGTCGATGCGGCTGGTGCCGCTGAGGCAAAGGAGTGATTCCAGGCTGGCCACGACGCCCAGCGCGAGCGCCACGCGCCACGCCTCGCCGCGCGAGAGGACGCTCCAGTCCGGGCCCTGGAGCACGGCAACCAGCTCGGACCACGCACCAAAGGCGGGGAGCGATACCAGCTGTGCGCCCGTCAGCTGCCACGTGGGGCGCCAGCCGCCGAAGATCGCGTTGAGGGCGATGGCGAGCAGCACGACCACCAGCGGGCCGGGGACCCAGCGGCGCAACCTCGTCGTGGTGGACCAGGCGATGAGCACCAGCAGCGACACGGTGGTGATGGCCGCGGCGCCGGGATGCACGCGCTCCAGCGCGTTGATGAGCGTGGTGAAGGTGTTCTCGTTGTTGAGCTGCCGGAAACTCTCGTCGCCCACGAAGTCGACGCTGTAGCCCAGCGCGTGCGGGATCTGCTTCAGGATGAGGATGAGGCCGATGGCGGCGAGCATTCCCTTGATCACCGCCAGCGGGACCATGTAGCTCAACGTCCCGGCCCCAACGATGCCCAGCAGCACCTGCAGCCCGCCGGCCACCACCAGCGCCGCCAGCATCGCGCGGTACGACCCGAGCGTCCCGACGGCGCCCACCGTCACGGCGACGATCCCGGCCGCCGGAGCCGTGACCATGAAGGGCGACTCGGAGAGGAACCCGACGAGCAGCCCGCCGATGACGCCGGTGAGGACGCCGGCCATGGGGGGAGCCCCGGACGCGATCGCGATCCCGAGGCAGAGCGGGAGGGCGACCAGGAAGGTGACGATGGCGGCGCGAAGGTCGGCGCCCCACACCACCGCGCGCCGCACCCCGGCCAGCGAATCGCTCGCGGCCTCGATCGTGTGCCGCCCCAGGTCCGACAGCTGCAGTTCCGACAACAGCTTGAGCGACAGCGGGCGGGGGGCGGCACCGTCGCGCCCGGGCGGCGCCCCGCCGTCAGGGGCACCACCGGCGCCCGGGGCACCGCCGGCGCCTGGCATCGGTTGAAGGGTCGACGTCATGTTCGCACTCACTGCAGCAGGGCGTTGACTGGCGACACGAGCACCTGGGGGACGAGCCCCAATACTAGTAGCAGGACCATGAGCAGGACCGCCACCCTCCGCTCGCGCGGGAGGAGGTCGGGGGCCAGGTGGCGCTGGGGCGGGCCGAAGAAGGCGCGTGCATAACGATGTAACGTCGCCACCGCGAGCAGGGCGCTGGCGACGATGGCGACCACGGCGGTGGTGGCGCTCTCCTCCCACAGGGCGTGCAGCAGCAGGTCGTCGGCCACGAAGCCGGCGCTGCCCGGGAGCCCTACCGCGGCGCCGCCGAAGAAGGCGAGCGAGGCGGCCAGCCGTGGAAAGGCCCTGGCCCGTCCCGCGAAGTCGGGGGCGTCGCGTCCGCCGACCCTGGCCTCGAACGCGCCGAGCATCACGTGGAAGCCGGCGAGTGCGAGCACCATCGTGATCACCACCAGGATTGCCGCCCCCACGTGCCCTCGCCCCGCCGCCC
Organism: uncultured Gemmatimonadaceae bacterium; assembly: GCA_964626245.1. Taxonomy (GTDB): domain Bacteria; phylum Gemmatimonadota; class Gemmatimonadetes; order Gemmatimonadales; family Gemmatimonadaceae; genus SCN-70-22. The sequence continues at coordinate 248 of CAZVDJ010000514.1, read as the reverse complement.
CGACGGCGGCCACCAGCATCCCGCCGTGCATCAGCGTGGAGTGGACGTAGAGCGCGCGCAGGTCGCGCGCGGTGAGGGCGGCAATGGCGAAGCCCAGCATGGACGCGCCCCCCACCGCCACGATCGCCGGTGCCGCATCGTGCGCGAGCGACCCGTCGGACAGGAAGCGCAGGTGCGCGAAGACCAGGACGGGAAGCCCCGCCAGGTGCTCGAGCTGCACGTTGGCGTCGTGCTCGGCGAGGGCCGCG
>CAZVDJ010000513.1:0-3948 GCA_964626245.1 uncultured Gemmatimonadaceae bacterium | reverse complement strand
GGGCGACCTGGGGTTGGTGCCGGACGGCGCGCACGAAGCGCTGGCGAGTCGACCCGAGCGGGACCGGGTCGGTGCGGGGCAGCCCCGGCACGCCGCGGCGCGCTCGGCCATCGTCTCGCCCGGCCCGGCGCGCGGAGACGTGCCCTGCGCCCGCATCGTGAGGCAGGGAGCACCCTACCGACTGATCGCCGCATCCTTCACGCTCTCGGCCTTCGTCTCGATGGCGGTCGTGGTGCACCTGATCCCGTTGCTGCTGCAACGCGGTGTCGCACCCGGCGTCGCGGCGTCGGCCATGGCAGCGATCGGCGTGACGGCGATACCCGGGCGCCTGCTTCTCGCCCCGCTGACGTCACGCTGGTCCACCCACCAGGTCGCCGCCGTCTTGCTCGCGACGCAGGCGATGGCGGCCGCGTGCATGCTCGCGGGGACGGGAGCGGCCTCCGTGTGGACCTTCGTCACGATCTTCGGGGCAGCGTCGGGCGCCATCACACCGACGCGCGCGTCGCTGCTGGCAGAGCTGGCCCCTGCCGAGATGTTTGGCCAGATCAACGGTCCAATCGCCCTTCTCCTGTGTGTCGCTCGCGCAGCCGGACCCGTCGGGGGATCGTTCCTCGTCGCGCTCGCGCCGGGCTGGGGACACGGCACGCTCTTCCTCCTCGCCATCGTGATACTCTCCCTTGCCGCTGCCGCGGCGGTCCTCGCCTCCCGAGGGCGACGCGCGTGGCCTGCGACCATCCAACAAACCGCACTCCCATGACGACGCGGTCATCATTCGAGGGTCGCGAGGCAACCACCGCCGACGCCGCGGCTGTGGCCTAGATCTACAACGTCGGCCTTCGCGACCCGACGGCGACCTTCGAGACTACCGAGCGAACCGCCGACGACGTGGCCGCGTGGCTGGCGGAGCGGCAGGACACCGGACGCCCGATCCTCGTGGCAACCGACGCCGATGGTACGGTCACCGGGTGGGTGCGGGCCTCGACCTATCGGGCACGGCCGTGTTACGCCTCCATCGCCGAGTTCTCCGTATACGTCGCACGAGAGGCTCGCGGGCGCGGCGCGGGCGACGCACTCATGAAGGCCTTCGTCGTCGCATGCGCGTCCGCAGGTGTCACCAAGCTCGTCTCGCGCATCTTCCCGGAGAACGCCGCCTCACGCGCCCTGTGTGCGCGCCACGGCTTTCGCGAGGTGGGGACGTACGAGCGCCACGGCCGCCTGGACGGCGTGTGGCGCGACGTCGTCATCGTCGAGCGACTCTTTCCCGACAACCTGCGCTGACCGGCGCGGTCGCGCCGGCCCACTCGACTCAGGGGCTCCAGGGAATGAGCCAGGCGCGCGAGGCCAGTGTGTCTCGCACCCGTGCCAGGTGCTCGCGCTCGAGCCGAGCACGCCCGGCGAGCAACGGATCGCGCGTGTGCGTCGCCGCCAGGCTCGCGTTCACGACCCACCCAAACGGCTCGATGCCGGCGCGGCGCAGGTCATCCTGGAGTCGCTCGGCCTCGTGCACCGGCGTGCGCTCGGCGTGGGTCACCAGGAGCATGCGGGTGAAGGCCGGGTCGCGCAGCCGCGGCAGGAGCGCGCGCACTTCCTCGGGCACGTGATGGCCGGCTGTGCGTGCCACCTCGCGATGGTAGCTCTGGGCGGCATCGAGCAGGAGCAACGTGTGGCCGGTTGGGGCCGTGTCGAGCACCACCACGTGCCCGGATGCCTGCGCGACGGTGCGCGCGAAGGCACGAAAGACCGCGATCTCCTCGGTGCATGGCGAGCGAAGGTCTTCCTCCAGCAGCGCACGCTCGCCGGGGCTGAGTCCCTCCGGAGCGGCGGCACCCTCGGCCGCCTCGACCACTTCCGACGTGTAGCGTATCGTCTCGGCCGCGGGGTCGATGCGCGAGACTTCGAGCGCGGGCGGTCGCTCGCCTCCCACTGCCTCGTCCACGTGCGCCGCAGGATCCGTGGTCGTCAGGAGCACCCGGCGTCCGCGCTGCGCCAACGCGCGGGCGATGGCAGCGGCGACGGTGGTCTTGCCAACGCCCCCCTTCCCCATCGTCATCACGACGCCTGCATCGGCACTGGCGAGCGCATCGACCAGCTCGTCGAACGTCCCGAATCCGCCAGGTGCAGCTCGACCGCCGTCGATCGCTGCGGCAGACCGGAAGCCAGTCGTGATCGGTGCACCGCTCGCCTCCACCAGCGCTCGGAGCGCTTCGGGTCCGTTGGTGTCGTGTGGCGTGAGGGCGACGTGCGCCACCGGAAGCGCGGCCAGCGAGGGCGGCATCGACGACAGGGCACGGCGCTGGCGATCGCCCCACGCGGCCGCGACGGAATCGGTGACGGTCGACGCGGCCAGCTCCGGGGGCGCCGTTGCGTCATCTCCGGAGGCGACCGTTGTCACCGGCCAGGCCAGGGGGTGCACGCCATTCACGACCAGCCGCTGGTTGCGGATGCCTAACGCGCGCAACTCGTCGCCGGCGCGCGCGGCCTCGAGCAGGGCACTCGCCTCGGGACGCGTCACCAGGACCACGGTGGTGCGCCGGGGATCCGCCAGCGCGTCGACCGTCGCCCGGTACTGCGCCTTCTGATGCTCCAGCCCCGCCAGCGGACCCAGGCAGCTGGCCCCGGTGGTCGACGTCGACAGGAATCCGCTCCACGCGGAGGGGAGGGAGAGGAGGCGGAGGGTGTGGCCGGTGGGCGCGGTGTCGAAGACGATGACGTCGAAGTCGCGCGCCATGGCCGGGTCGGACAGCAGCGACGTGAACTCATTGAAGGCGGCGATCTCCACGGTGCACGCCCCCGACAGCTGCTCCTCCATGCCTCGCAGGGCGGCGTCGGGAAGAAGGCCGCGATATGGCGACACGAGGCGCTCCCGGTAGGCGGCCGCGGCCGCTGCCGGGTCGATGTTCATCACGCGCAGCGTCGGGACGCCGGGCACGCTGGTGGGTGTGGGGCCGGCGATCACGCCGAGGGTGTCATCGAGATTGCTGGCGGGGTCGGTGGAGACGATGAGCGTCCGCCACCCGGCATCCGCCAGATGCAACGCGGAGGCGCTGGCGATCGTCGTCTTCCCCACGCCACCCTTCCCCGTGAAGAGGAGGTGGCGGGTGATCGCCGGCAGCCAGGGGAGCCTGACCTCCGCTGCTGCGTCGGGCGAGGCGGTGTCGAGTGCCACCGTCATCGCTCGCCTGTCTCGCCGCAGGACGCTTCGGCGCGAGTCCCGGGCGCCGTGGCGGCTGCGAGCGCAGCCACCAGCTCCTTGCGCGTGGGATACCGGCCGTGCGCCACGAGCCGATCGTTCACCACGACCGCAGGCAGCGCGCGGTCGCCCTGCGCCTGCATCAGACCGGCGATACGCGGATTGGCCACGAATGCCTGCGGCTCCTGGCTGAGCCCGAATCGCTCCACCCGGACCCCCCGCGCCCCGAGCCAGCGCAGGTCGCGAGCGATCTGGAGGAGCGCCGGGTCGACGCCGGGACCGCACAGCCCCGCGGGACAGCACATGGGCGGGTCGAACACCTGAATCGTGGCGGGTGACGCCGGTGAGGTCGCCGTGGCCGAACCTGCATCGGACGGCGCGGACTGGTCTCGCGTCTGATCTGCCGAACTGAGCGGAAGGGTGCGTGACATGAGGGACTCGCGGAAATGCGCGGCATCCGGTCGCGCGATTGACTCATCGCATGCGCACAAGTGAATATTATTTGCCAAGCCGAATATGACACCGTCGATTCCTGCAAGCGCCGTCCGACGTTCCCTGAGAGTCCTTCCGCCCGGAAGCCGCTCAGGGGCGACGGACGATGCCCTGAGCGCGATGGACGCGCGCCTCAAGGCGCTCGCGGACCCCACGAGGCTGCGCATCCTCAACCTGCTTTCGGCGGGAGAGCTGTGCGTCTGCGACGTGGTCGAGTTGCTCGCCCTTCCGCAAAATGTCCTGGTAAACAACCGATTCTTCCAGCA
>CAZVDJ010000512.1:0-3956 GCA_964626245.1 uncultured Gemmatimonadaceae bacterium | reverse complement strand
AGATGGAGAACGAGCTTCGCGCCCCGGCCGCCGGGGTGGTACGAACCGTGTATGCAGCGCCGGGGATGGCTGTCGAGAAAGGAGCCCCCTTAGTAGAGTTCTCCTAGGCGTCGGGCGACGTCCTACCCCATCCGGGTATCGCCCTGACCCCGCAGGTGGACCGATCGTTTCATCGTCGCGACTGTTCCGTCGCGCGGCGTGACGCGTTCGCTCCATGTCCCACCGCGGCGCAGATCGCCGTTTGGCGGCGAAGCTCGCCGCTTGGTGGTGGCGATCCTTCTTCCTCAAGGAGAGGCTCATGCAACAGATCAGTCGTTGGCGCAGGAGGCTCCTGGGCGCGCTCGTTGGCGTCACGGGACTCGCGGGCGTCGCCTCGGCGCAAGCCGGGACCGGCTCCGTGGCAGGTGTGATCACCGATCGCGAATCCAAGACCCCCATCGAGGGGGCCCGGATCGTGGTCACGGGCACGACGCTCGAAACGCAGTCGAACGCGCGCGGCGAATATCGACTCACGGGCATTCGTCCCGGGCTCATCCAGGTCGGCGTCCTTCGCATCGGGTTCCGCGCGGGCTCCGACACCGTGCGGGTGCAGGCGAACGAGACGGCGACGCGGAACTTCGAGCTCGCCAAGACGGTGACGACGCTCCAGGAACTCGTCGTGACGGGAACGGTCGGCAACCAGGAGCGCCGCGCGCAGCCCGCGCAGGTGGCCTCGGTGAGCGCGACCGACATCAAGGAGAACGCGGTCGTCAATTCGGTCAACGACATGTTGCAGTCGCGCGTGCCCGGCATCGCCGTCAACTCGGCGTCCGGCACCGCGGGGACCAATCGCAACATCCGCATCCGCGGGGCGTCGTCCATCTCGCTGTCGAACAACCCGATCATCTTCATCGACGGCGTGCGCTTCAACGAGGGGACGGTAAACCTGGGCCTCAATGGGCAGCTGACGGACCGCCTCAACGACCTCAATCCCGACGACATCGAGAACATCGAGGTCGTGAAGGGGCCGGCCGCAGCCACGCTCTACGGCGCCGACGCCTCCGCGGGCGTGATCCAGATCATCACCAAGAAGGGACGCGCCGGCTCCAACTCGTTCCAGCAGACGCTGCGCGCCGAGTATGGCCAGTCGGACCTCAACTGGACGCCCCCGTCGAACTACGGCAACTGCACGGCGGCGCTTGTCGCGGCCACCAGCACCAATCCGCTGTGCCGCGGGCAGGCCGTGGGGGCGCTCGTCAGCGACAACCCGCTGACCCGCGAGGACGGCATCCGCAACGGTGGCGACCAGCTGTTCGGCTGGACCGGCCGTGGCGGTGGCCAGAACTACGGCTACTTCCTGTCGGCTGGCGCCGACCGCAACATCGGCACGCTGCCCAGCAACGACTTCCGGCGCTATTCGTGGCGATCGAACTTCAACTGGATCCCGAACAGCAAGGTGACGCTCGAAGCCGGCGTCTCGTCGATCTACTCCAAGGCCATCCTCCCCGACAACGACAACAACATCTACGGCTACCTGGGTGGCGCGCTGCTCGGCTCGCCGCTCACCCGGCGTGATGACGGCGTTGCGTCGCAGAATGGATGGTTCGGCTTCAACCGCGGCGTGGCGGCAATCGCGGCGATCCAGAACGAGTTGGTCACCCAACGCAGCATCATCAACGCGACCGCCACGTACCTCCCCACCTCATGGCTCAAGAGCCGGTTCACGGTCGGCGGAGATCTGCTCAACGACGAGGGAACGCGCTTCTTCCCCAAGAACTCCGTTCAGAATTACGGTGGGGACCTGAACCTGGGCAACAACGGGCAGACGCGTACGGGAATCCAGCGCTTCACGATCGACTGGATCAACGACGCCAACAGGACGTTCGGGTCGGAGAGCCAGTTCCAGCTGAATGTTTCGGCTGGCATCCAGGCGATCGCCACGCGAAACGACTTCACGGTGGCCACCGGTCAGGGCTTCGTCACCAATTCTGCCAACGTCATTCGCAACGCTTCGACCACCTCGGCCGATCAGCAGCGCAATGACGTGCGTCAGTACGGTTACCTCACGCAGGTCCAGCTCGGGTTCCGCGATCGCATCTTTCTGCAGGCCGGCGCGCGCCTCGACGACTTCTCGGCGTTCGGCCAGGCCACGGATCCGATCTTCCTTCCGAAGCTCGGCTTGTCCTGGGTCATGTCGGACGAGTCGTGGTTTCCGCAGACCAACCTGCTGTCGTCGTTCCGCTTCCGTGCCGCGTACGGCACCACCGGACGCGCGCCCGGGGCAGGCGCGGCGCTCCAGACGCTTCAGGCGGCACCGTATGCGTCGCAGGTCGGTACCGCGGTACTCACCGAGGCCGGAGCCGTACCGCTCAATCCGGGCAACGAGCTGCTGAAGCCCGAGCGCGGGCAGGAGTACGAGCTGGGCTTCGACGCCTCGTTCCTGTCCGACCGGGCGCGGGTGGAGCTCACGTACTTCAACAAGAAGTCGCTCGACCTCATCCTCCAGCCGCAGTTACCTCCGTCGCTCGGATTCCAGGCCAATCCCTTCAAGAACATCGGCGAGGTGCTGAACAGCGGCTTCGAGGTTGGCATCACCGCCGAGATGCTCCGCAAGCGCAACTTCCAGTGGGAGACGCGCGTGAACTTCAACACGCTGAACAACGAACTCGTCGACCTGGGCGAGGTGGCGGCCTTCGGTACGTTGAATCGCTTCACGGAGGGATTCCAGCTCGGATCGTTCGTATCCAAGCGCATCCGGAACATCAACACGCAGACGAAGGTCGTGACGGTCGCAGACACCTTCGAGGTGGTGGGCAACGCGCTACCGACCTTCGAGGCGGCGTGGAGCAACACGTTCACGTTGTTCCGCAACTTCCGGGTCTCGACGCTCATTGACACCAAGCGGGACTTCTACATCTACAACCTCACGAACTACTTCCGCGAGACGCAGCTCGTGCGGTCGGACAACCGACTCAATCCCACAAAGCTCTCCGAGATCGAGCGACTGCGCCGCTACGGAAACCCCACCGCCGGGCAGCCGGCTTTCGTGCAGCAGAACGGGACGCCCACCACGGTGGACCAGGCGCGTGACGGGTTCCTGCAAGAGGGTGACTTTGTGCGCTTCCGCGAGTTGGGTGTGACCTACAACGTGCCGGCTCGCCTGCTCACTCGCTTCTTCGGGACGCGGACCGCTTCCATCGGCTTTGCCATGCAGAACGTGGCGCTCTGGACGGACTATGAAGGGGCCGATCCGGAGGTCGTGTCGAATCCGAACGAGGCGTTCGGCGTGGGCCGCACCGACTTCCTGACGCTGCCCAACCCGCGGCGTGCGCTTCTCCGTCTCAATGTTTCCTTCTAACGCGAGGCACACATGACAACGTTTCAGCGCGCCACGCGGCGTCTGCTCGGTGCCGTGACGGTGCTCGCGAGCGCCGGATGCACGGAGTTCCTCACTGTCGAGACTCCGAACGTCATTGACGTGTCGGCGATCGATCCGGTGCGGGATGCTGCGACGCTCGCCGCGTCCGCACAGCAGAACTTTGCCGTCTTTCACGGCTGGTCGGTGATGTACTCCTCCTGGTTCAACGGGGAGAGCATCGTTGCCGAGACGTTTCCCACGCGCAACGAGTTCGGGCGGCGTGACACCAACGAGGCCAACGGGTCCCTCAACGCAGACGTCTGGACTCCATTATCGCTGTCCGCCGCGTCAACGAAGATCGTGCTCGACCTGGCCCTGCCCAATCCGACCACGAACATCAACTACGCGCGGGCGGCGTTGTGGCGTGGGTACTCGTTCGTGTACATGGCACAGGACTTCTGCACCGGCGTGGTTGACAGTGGCTCCGAACTGACCACGGCGCAGATGCTGGACTCTGCCGTGGTGCACTTCACCACGGCAATCACGGTGGGCAACGCGAATGCCTCGGCGGATGCCGTCGCCCTCGCGAGGGCCGCGCTCGTCGGGCGTGCCCGCGCGC
>CAZVDJ010000511.1:0-3959 GCA_964626245.1 uncultured Gemmatimonadaceae bacterium | reverse complement strand
GCCCAACGCGCGCGAGGTCCAGACGCGCAACACCCCCGCACCCAAGGCGGGTGGCGGGCCGGAAGGCGGGGCCGGGACCGATGTGGCCAACGTGTCGGTGCAGGGGATCCCGTTCCCCTATCCGGGTTATCTGGAGAACATCGTGCGCCAGATCGCGCTGCGCTTCAAGCCGCGCACCGGGCAGGCGCTCGTCGCCGAGGTGCTCTTCCTGGTTCGTCGTGACGGGAGCGTGACGGGGTTCCAGTTCCGCCGGCGCTCGGGCTCCTACGAATTCGACCTGGAGGCGCAGGGGGCGGTGGAGGCGGCGGGGCGTTCGTTCTCCTTCGGCCCGTTGCCTGATGGATTCAGGGACGATGTGCTGACGGTTATCTTCAGCTTCGATCCGCAACTCATTCGCTGATGCCACTTTCCCAGCGCGCCGCTCGCGCGCTTCGCGACCATTTCGCGCCCCGACCGCGCCCAGCTGCGCTCGTCGCCATCGTCGCCCTGATGGCGGCGGTGGCGGCCGTCGTGGCTCCACGCGCCGCGTCGGCGCAGGACACGACGGTCGCCGGGGTCCGCATCGGGCTCGTCTACGCCCCCGGGACGCGTCCCGGGGTGCTCGTGCTGCCGGTCGAAGGCACCGCGGGCGACTCGATCCGCGCCATCCTGCAGCGCGACTTCACGTACGGCGACCGGATCAACGTGATCGCGCTCGAGCCGTCGGCGGTGCCGCCGCTGGGCGACGGGAATGCAAAGCCCAACTACGCCCTCTTCACCCGGCTTGGCGCCGCGGCGCTGTTGCAGGTGACGCAGACGTCGATGGGGTTGCAGGTGACGGTGCACAACGCGGGGAAGGGGGTCGTGGAGCGCACGCGCGCCTTTCCGATGCCGGCCGGGACGCTCTCGCCCGACTGGCGCATGGCGCTGCACGCCATTGCCGACGAGATCGAGCAGTGGATCACCGGGGTTCGCGGGATCGCCGCGACCCGCATCCTGTACGTGAGCGGCGGGCGCGTGTGGCAGGTGGACAGCGACGGCGAGAACGCCACGGCGCTGACCGGAGCGATCGGGGCGATGTCGCCGGCCTGGCACCCGCGGGCCTCGCACTTCGCCTACATGACGATGGGGAGCAACGGGCAGCAGATCGTCATCCGCGAGGTGGGCGGGGCGACGCGCACGCTCTCCACGCGGTCGGGGCTCAACATGACGCCCACCTTTGCACCCGACGGCAACACGATCGTCTACGCGCACGGGGCGGAGGCGGGGACCCACCTGTATTCCACGAACGCCTTCGGGAGCGAGCCGGCGCGCCGCATCACGGTGGGGATCAGCGACAACACGCAGCCGTCCTTCTCGCCCGACGGGCGCAAGATCGCCTTCACCTCGGGGCGCGTGGGGCACCCCGAGGTCTACCTCTCGGATGCCGACGGGACCAACGCCGAGCTGCTGACGCCGTACAACTACGGGGACCAGTCCTATCGCGCCAACCCGGACTGGTCGCCGGACGGGCGCCTGATCGCCTTCGAGTCGCTCATCGGCGGCCGCATGCAGGTCATGACCATCGGCCTGCGCGACCGCGCGATCAAGCGGCACACCAGTGAGGGGGTGAACGAGCAGCCCTCGTGGGCCCCCGATTCCCGCCACCTGGTCTTCACGTCGAATCGTGGCGGGAGCCGGCAACTCTGGATTCTCGACGTGGAGTCGAGTACGGTCCGCCAGCTCACGCGCGCCCCGGGCGGGGCACGCTTCGGGGCCTGGTCGCCCCCGCTGCGCGGACGCTGACCGCTCCCATCACCCACTTCACCGTCTCTCACCGTCGACGCACCCCCATCCCCATCGACAGGAATTCGACATGACTCGTGGAACGCGCGTACTCGCCCTCTCGGTTCTCACCCTCGCGATGGTCGCCGCCTGCCGGAAGAAGCCGGAAGTGGCGTCGACGCCTACTCCTGGTCCCGCGCCGTCGCCGACGTGCGACCAGCGCTGCCGCGACAGCATCGCCCTGGCGGAAAAGCGCCGGGCCGATTCGCTGGCCGCCGCCGAGGAGGCACGCCGGAAGGCCGAGTATGAGCGGGCCATCGCGTCCACGCGCGCGGCGCTGGCCGCGCCGGTCTACTTCGAGTACGACTCCGACGAGCTGTCGGCCGACGCGCGCGCGACGCTCGACGCCAAGCTCCCGATCTTCCGCGCCAACCCGGGGCTGCGCATTCGCGTGGCGGGGCACACCGACGAACGTGGCTCCGACGAGTACAACCTGGCGCTCGGCCAGCGCCGGGCAGCATCGGTCAAGCGTTATCTCTCCGACCAGGGGGTCGACGGCGGTCGCATCGACCTCGTCTCGTTCGGCGAGGAACGGCCGGCGGTGACCGAGACGAGCGAGGAGGCGTGGCGCATGAACCGGCGGGCCGAGTTCGAGATCACGGCCGGCGGCGACGCCCTCGTCCCGGGGCGGTGAGCCCGCGCCGGGTGGGTCGCGCCGTGGCGCTGCTGGCCCTCGTCCACGTGACGGGGGCCTGCTTCGCCACGCGGAGCGACATGCGCGTGCTGCAGGGCGACATCCTCAACTTCCGCACCGAGATGGCGCGGGCCGACTCGGCGCGCGCGCGCCAGGTGGCGGCGGTGGCGGCGACGTTAGGCACCGTGACCGACTCGGTCCGGATGCTGGGCGAGCGGCTGACGCGCTTCCAGGGCGACACGCGCGGCGAGACGCGCGCCATCCAGCAGCAATTGCTGCAGATCCAGGAACTGACGGGGCAGAGCCAGCGCCGGCTGCAGGAGCTGCGGGCGGAGATGGAGGCGCGCGCCCAGCAGGTCCCGGTCGTGCCGGTGGCGCCCGCGCCTGGCGATACCACGACGCCCGCTCCCGTCCAGGCTGCCCCCGGACCGAACCAATTGTACCAACTGGCGTATGACCAGCTGCGTCGCGGGAGCTATTCCTCGGCGCGCGCGGGGTTCGAGGAGCTGTTGCGCCTCTACCCCACGTCGGAACTCGCCCCAGACGCGCAGATCAACATTGCCGAGGCGTACGCGGCCGAAGGGACGGCGACGGCGGCCGACTCGGCGTACGCGGCGGTGGTGAGCAGGTACCCGCGCTCCATCCGCGCCCCCACGGCGCTGTACAAGCTGGCGCTGAGCCAGGCCCAGCAAGGGCGCAAGGCCGACGCCCGCACGTCGATGGACCGGGTGGTGCGGGAGTATCCCACCTCCGACGAAGCCGACCTCGCACGGGAGTGGCTCCGCATCAACCGTTAGGCAGGGACAGGACCGGATGGCTCAGGTGGGCACCCAGGCGGAGATGCCGTTCCTCGATCACCTCGAGGAGCTGCGCTGGCGCATCCTGCGCGCGCTCGTGGCGCTGGTGGCCGGCGTCATCGCCGCCTTCTCGCTCCTGCTCAAGTTCGACATCATCCTGATCCTCGAGCGGCCGATCCTCCCGTACCTGAGCGGGAACCAGCTCGTCTACACGCACCCGGCCGACCCCTTCAAGATCACGATGAGCATGGCGTTCGCCCTGGGCGCCATCTTCGCCTCGCCGGTGATCATCTGGCAGGTGTGGGGCTTCCTGTCGCCGGCGCTGTACAAGCACGAGAAGAAGGTCATCATCCCCGTCCTCATCTTCGGCGCGATCCTCTTCCTGGGCGGCGTCGCGCTGGCGTTCTTCGGGATCATCCCGATCACGCTCAAGATGTTCTACAGCATCCAGACGAACTCGCTGACGCCGATGATCACGGCGGGGGCGTACTTCGACTTCGTCGTGTCGCTGTCGCTGGTGCTGGGGGCGGTCTTCGAGCTGCCGATCGCGGTCCTCGCGCTCACCGCGCTGGGAATCGTCACCCCGTCCTTCCTGAACAAGTTCCGCCGGCACGCCACGGTGGTCTGCCTGGTCACGTCGGCCTTCATCACGCCGGGACAGGACCCGCTCTCGCTGCTGGCGATCGCGATCCCGCTGTACCTCCTGTACGAACTGAGCGTGGTCT
>CAZVDJ010000510.1:0-3959 GCA_964626245.1 uncultured Gemmatimonadaceae bacterium | reverse complement strand
GAGGTGTTGCCGTAGCGGTCCACGTTCACGTAGACCTTGTCCATGGGGATGCCGGCGTGCTTGGCCGTCGCCTCGATGATGCGCACGTTCGCCTGGTGGGGGATCATCAGGTCGATGTCGGCGCCCACGAGCCCGGCGCGCGCGAGCGCCTGGTCGAGCGCCTCGGACATGGAGCGGACGGCGTGCTTGAAGACCTCGCGCCCCTCCATCTTCACGTAGAACGACCGCTCCGCCAGCACCCGTTCATCGAACGGGTGCGCCGCCCCGCCCGACGGGCGGTAGAGCAGCTCCGCCAGCCGCCCGTCGGAACGCATGAAGGAGGAAAGGATTCCCGTCTCGCCCGCCGAGCGCGTGAGCACGGCGGCACCCGCGCCGTCGCCAAAGAGCACGCACGTCGCGCGGTCCTTCCAGTCGACGATGGTCGTGAGCTTCTCCGTCCCCACGACGAGTGCCGTCTGGGCGCTGCCGCTCTGCATCAGCCCCTCGGCCACGATGAGCCCGTAGAGGAAGCTGGAGCACGCTGCCATCACGTCGAACGCCGCGGCGTTCGTGGCCCCAAGCTCGGCTTGCAGGTCGACCGCCGTCGACGGCAGGAGCCGGTCGGGCGACGCCGTGCCGAGTACGATGACGTCGAGCGCCTCCGCCGACGTCCCGGCACGCGCCATTGCGGTTCGGGCGGCCGCCGCCGACATCGTGCGGTTGGTCTCGCCGGGAGACGCCACGTGTCGCTCGCGGATTCCGGTGCGCTGGACGATCCACGCGTCGTCCGTGTCCAGCCCCATGGCCGCGAACTCGGCGTTGGTCATGATCCGGGCGGGGGCGAACTTCCCCACCCCCGATAACTGCGCGACGGGCCGCTTCACGCCGCGTTGCCTGCCGGTTCGCTCCCCGCCAATCGACGACCGATGTGGTCGTTCATGCGCGTCTCCACGGCGCGCACCGCCACCCGGATCGCATTCTTGATGGCCCGCGGGCTCGACTTGCCATGCGAGATGATCGAGACCCCGCGAACGCCGAGCAGCGGGGCTCCTCCCTGTTCGCTGTAGTCGAGTTCCTTGAAGGTGCCGGCCATCTGTTCGCGCGACAGTCCGGCATGGCGGGCCACCATGCCGATCAGGATGGGAGCGATCGCCTCGTAGAACTTGAGCAGCGCGTTCCCCACGAAGCCGTCGCACACCACGACGTCGAACGGCCCGCGGTCGCTTGAGCCGTTCGCGAGGTCGCGCCCCTCGACATTGCCCTGGAAATTGAGGCCTGATGCCTTGAGCAGCTGGTGCGCCTCCTTCACGGCCACATTCCCCTTTTCGGCTTCCTCTCCGATGCTGAGGAGGCCGATGACGGGCGACTCACGTCCCAGGATGTCCTCGGCGTACACGGCACCCAGGCGGGCAAACTGGACCAGCTCCTGCGGCGAACAATCGACGTTGGCGCCCGAGTCGAGCACGACCACGCCTCGTGCCGCGGTAGGAAAGACGGTGCTGATGGCCGGTCGCGAGAGTCCGGGATGGAGCCGCAGGATGAGCGACGAGATCGCCATCTGGGCGCCCGTGTTGCCGGCGGAGACGAACGCGTCGGACCTTCCGTCGACCTGCAGCTTGAGGCCGACGTGCATGGAGCTGTTCGGCTTGCCCCGAATCACCGCCGACGGCTTCTCGGACATCTCGATGACGTCCGAGGCCTCGACGACATCCAGCCGCCCCGCCAGCGCCTCCTGCCCGGCGTGTTCCCCCGCGAGCGCCTCGGCGATCGCGGCGCGGACGACGGCGGGGATTCCGACGAGCTGGATGCGGTGGGCGACGTCGAGCTCCGCGAGCGCGAGCAACGCCCCCCCCACCGTGGCGGAGGGGGCGAAGTCACCCCCCATCGCGTCGAGCGCGATGCGCACCAAGGTCAGGCTTCCTGTGCGTCGACTCGCTGCTCGCCGGCGTAGTACCCGCATTCACCGCAGACGCGGTGCGGGCGCTTCATGCTCCCGCAGCGCGGGCACCCCTGGATGGCGATCGCCGGGGCGGTCTTGTGGGTGTTGCGCGCCCGCTTTCTGCGCTTGGAGGTACGTCGCTTGGGGACGGCCATGGGACTATCGTCGTGAAAGAAGTGATCCGCCTAACGTGCCGACTCGTCCAGCGAGCGCAGCGCGTCCCAGCGGGCATCGCGCACCGGCGCACAGGAGCACGCGCCGGCATTCAGGTCAGCCCCGCAGTGTGGGCACAACCCCTTGCACTCCTCCTTGCACACCACGAGGGGTGGCACGGCCAGGAGCCATTCTTCGCGGATGGCAGGCCGGAGGTCGAGGTCGTGATCACGAGCGGCGATGGGATAGACATCGGGGTCATCGTCATCCTCCCCGCCCGCTTCGGCGAAGAGGAGGTGCACATCCTCGCGCACCGGCGTTTCCACGTCCACCAGGCAGCGACGGCACGTATCGCGCGCCACGCCCTCCAGGTGCCCGCTGAAATAGAATCGCTCGGAGCCGGCGCTCGACAGGCGCCCCGTGACGTGAATGCTCCCCACGGGACGCACGTCGCCCTCCACCCACACGGCATCGTCGGCCGCCAACGTCCCATCGACGCGGGCGGCCTGCGACTCGAGAGATCGGAGGTCAAAGGACAGCATAGCCCGGCAATTTAGACTTGCCGGGCTAGCGTAACAAGTGGCGATGGCTTCGGAACTTACGAGCCCGTTCCGCTCCCGCCGACCTCCCGCGCCGCCTTCCCTAGATCAGCTCCGACTCGGCGAAGAAGAAGCGCGCCTCCCGGGAGGCGTTGTCATCGGAGTCGGACGCGTGGATCGCGTTCCGCTCCTTCGACTCCGCATAGAGCTTCCGGACCGTCCCCTCCGCAGCCTCGGCGGGGTCGGTCGCCCCGATCACCCGCCGAAGCTCGGCGACGGCGTCGGACCGCTCCAGGACGAGCGGCATGCACTTCCCGGACGTCATGAAGGTGACCAGCGAGCGAAAGAAGGGGCGCTCCCGGTGCACGCCGTAGAACTCCTCCGCCTGTGCCGTGGTCAGGGCCATGACGCGCGCGGCCACGACGGAGAAGCCCGCCCCCTCGAGGTGGGCGATGATCTTGCCAGCCTTGCCGGCGCCGAAAGCGTCCGGCTTGACGATGGTGAGCGTGCGGTTGCCAGCCATAGGGGTCAGAAGACGAGAGGACGAGGAGACGAGAGGACGAGGGGAGGGCCGGGATTAGTGGAGGCGGGCCTTGACCAGGTCGACGAAGTCGATCGGGCGGCGGGCCACCCCCATGCCGGCCTCTTCGAAGGCCTGGATCTTCTCGGCGGCCGTTCCCGCCGACCCCGAAATGATGGCGCCGGCGTGCCCCATGCGGCGTCCCGGTGGGGCCGTCTGTCCGGCGATGAAGCCCACGACCGGCTTCTTCATGTGCTCCTTCACGAAGCGGGCGGCCTCCTGCTCGTCGGTCCCGCCAATCTCGCCCATCATGCAGACGACCCTCGTGGCCGAGTCGGCCTCAAAGGCGGCCAGCGCGTCGATGAAGTTGGTCCCGTTGATCGGGTCCCCGCCGATGCCGACGCAGGTGGTCTGTCCGATGCCGGCGCGCGTCAGCTGGTAGACGATCTCGTACGTGAGCGTGCCGGAGCGCGACACGACGCCCACCGGCCCGGGGAGGCAAATGCGGCCGGGGATGATCCCGACCTTCGACTCGCCGGGTGCGATGAGTCCCGGGCAGTTGGGGCCGAGCAGGCGCACCCCCTTCTCCTTCACGAAGGGGTAGACGCGCGTCATGTCCAGAACCGGCACCCCCTCGGTGATGGCGACGATCAGCTGCACGCCCGCGTCGGCGGCCTCGATGATCGCGTCGGCGGCGAACATCGGCGGAACGTAGATGACCGAGGTGTTGGCCCCAGTCGCCTGCACCGCATCGGCCACCGTGTTGTAGATCGGGACGGCCCCCTCGAACCTCTGTCCGCCCTTCCCCGGCGTGACGCCGGCGACGACG
>CAZVDJ010000509.1:0-3961 GCA_964626245.1 uncultured Gemmatimonadaceae bacterium | reverse complement strand
GTCAGCGTCGCCCGGCTCCGCACGCCATGAGGCGGGATTGCCGTCACAACCGGCTGCCCGTTCCACTCGTTCCGATCCTTCCGCGCCGTCGTCGCTGCGACGGCTCTTCTGGGCCGGGGTCGCCGGCCTGCTCGTCTTCGAGTTCCTGCACGTCTGGTTCATCATGCCGCTCCCCGGCAGCCAGCGTATGCGGAGCCTGGACATCGCGTACGCGCTGCACACGTGGCGCTGGCCATTGCGGGCACTCTGCGCCGTCCTGCTCCTCGCGGGGATCGCAGGCGCCTGGCGCCGCACCGGATGGAGACGGTGGCTGGTCCCCGGGGCGCTGCTGGCGGTGGGTGCCCTGGCCTACGTCACCAACTTCGTGATGGCCGCCGACCAGATGTTCAAGCAACCCACCCTGCTCACCATGCTTCCCGCGGCGAGCAGCAAGGTCCCGCTCGACCGGCTGGTGGTGGGGATCGAGGTGAACGGTCACGTGCGCGCGTATCCGCTCATGTTCATCGGCTACCACCACCAGGTGCGCGACACCGTCGGCGGGCGGGCGGTGATGGTCTCCTACTGCACGGTGTGCCGCACGGGGCGCGTCTTCTCGCCGCTGGTCGATGGCCAGGCCGAGCGCTTTCGGCTGGTGGGGATGGATCACTGGAACGCCATGTTCGAGGACGAGCACACCGGCAGCTGGTGGCGGCAGGCCAATGGCGAGGCCGTGACGGGCGGGCACAAGGGGAAGGTGCTGGAGGAGATCCCGTCGCAGCAGGTGACGTTGGGGCAGTGGCTCACGTTGCACCCGGCGAGCCTGGTCATGCAGGGCGATCCCGTCTTTGCCGACGAATACGCCAAGGACTACGCCTTCGAGAACGGCACCAGCCGCAAGGCGCTCACCGGCACCGACACCACCTCGTGGGGCGAGAAGTCGTGGGTGGTGGGGATCGTCGCCGACGGAGAGGCGACGGCGTTCGACTGGCGACGGCTCAAGCGCGAGCGGGTGATCAACGCCACCGTTGGCCGGACGCCTGTGGTTCTGGCACTGGCCGCCGACACCGTCTCATTCTTCGCCTACGTGCGCCCCGATTCGGCCACGCCCTTCGCGCTGCACGGTGATTCGCTCGTGAGCGCAGCAGCCAGCTACCATATCGGGGGCCGCGGGCCGGCCGGCTCGCTGCAAGCGATCCCAGCGTCCCAGGAGTTCTGGCACAGCTGGCGCACCTTCCAGCCGGCGACCGGGCGATACTAACGCGCTCACTTCGTGCCTTCGCGGGCTCGCGTGCAACCCGTAGAGATCTCACGCGAAGCCGCGAAGCCGCGAAGCGGCGAAGGTGCGATTGAGGGAATGCTACCTGTCCAGCACGATGCGGCCCGGCGGCGCGTACCCGTGCGCCTTCATGCGCTCTCCCGATTGCGCGTATCCCTCGGGACCCAGGTCGCTCACGCCGGTGCCATCGATCCAGCGGTAGTAGAAGTTGAAGAGCGCGCAGACCGTCACGGCGTCGTAGACGGCTTCCTCGCTCCAGCCGGCTGCCTTCACGGTGTCCACGGCCGACTGGTCCACCTTCGCACACTCGGCATTCACCACGTCGATGAAGGCGAAGAGCGCCTTCCAGGCATCATCGATCGGTGCGCTGGTGTAGTCGGCCAGCACGGCATCGACCAGCGCCCGGTCCTCCAGCAGCGTCGCCGCGACCGCGGCGTGCGACCCCGTTCAGAAGTCGCAGTCGTTGCGCTTGGACGTGAAGGCGGCGATGAGTTCGCGCAGCCCCGCCGACAGCGGCGATGGTCCGCGCATCACTCCCTGCGTGAAGTGCGCCAGGAAGTCGGTGCGATCTGGCTTGAAGGCGAAGAGGTGCCAGATCTGCGGCATGGGCTTGCCCATGGAGCGCATGAGCGCGATGCGCTCCGCGTAGCTCCCGCTCCCCGCTCCCTGTTCGACCTCCTGCAAGTACATCGGATGCATGCGTTGTCCCTGTCTCGATGTTGTCGTGGCGTCGTGGCGTGAAACGAACGTCAGGTCGTCACCTCGACCTGGTTCCCGTCCGGGTCGTCGATCACTGCCTCATAGTATCCATCGCCCGTGGTGCGCGCCTCGGAGCGGATGGTCACCCCCGCTGCGCGCGCCGCGGCCACCAGCGCGTCCACGGCGTCGCGCGACCCCACCGCGACCGCGATGTGCGCATATCCCAGGGCCGGCACCGGCGCCGCCGCCGACAGCTCCGGCAGCTGCATGACCTCGAGGCGCGCCCCGCCCTGGGGAAAGGTGAGGAAGTAGGAGGCGAAGCCGCGCACCCGCTGACTCTCATACCGGGCGTTGGCCACCGCCCCGAACCAGCGCCCGTAGAACTCGCGCGAGCGCTCGATGTCGGAGGTCCACAGGGCCACGTGCTCGATGTGCATGGGCGGGTTCGGCTGCGCGGTGGTGAGCTCAGGTGAACTCAGGTGAACTCAAGTGAACTCAAGTGAACTCAGGTGAACTCAAGTGAGCGGCAGGTGGCGGTACCAGTCGGCGAATGCGCGAAAGCCATCGGTCCGCGCGACGGTGTAGTACCCCAGTTGCAGCACGGCGGTGAGGACGAGGATCAGCGGGAACATCCACCGACCGTGGTGCTCCCGTCGCTCGTGCCAGATCAGCGTGAGCAGGATGGCGTGGATGGCGCCGAAGGAGATGAGTTCGTGCGTCCGCTCGGGGAGTGACGGGGCGGCCGCATACGCGAGTCGTGCAAAGACCGGATCCATCGCCGAGACGAGCGTAGCCAGCATGAAGCGCCCGTGCACCTCGCGCCGGCGCCGGTACATCACCCCCAGCGCGTACGGGACGAGGAAGAGGACGAGGGCGCTGACGGGGAGGTAAAACGTGTACGCCAGCCGCGCGAAGTCCTGGTCGCTCCGCGTCGAGAGCCGGTGGTGCGCCAACAGGAGGCTGGCCACCACGACGAGGGCCACCAGTGCGCCGGAGCCCTTTCCAAGCGTGCGGTGCAGCTCGCGATGTCCGCGCGCGACCAGCACCGGCTGCACGATGAGCAGCGCCATCCATGCCGTCATCGCCAGCGCGTGGGCGTGCGTGTAGGCATCGATGGGCTGGCCCAGGCGGGAGAGGTAGCCCGGCCAGAAGGCGGCGAGCGCCAGCGCGAACAGCACCGCGACCCCCCACGGTGCGTGCGGAACCGCAGGGCGTCGGGCCACTCCCATCAGAAGATGCACCCCGTGCGCGCCGGGATGCGCACCACCGTTCCCGCACTGGTGGCCGCCCCCGTGACACAGGCGCCTAACGCCACGGGCGGCAGCGCCGCGAGCGGAATCGTGACCTCACTCGCCTCGCGCGCGTTGTTGATCGCCACGATGGTTGCCCCACGCCGGTAGACGTACTGCTGCTCGCTGGCCACCAGGTGCTCCGTCTCGGCGCCACGCAGTTCCTGCCGGGCGGCCCTGATGGCCGCCACCTGCTGCACGTGCTGCCAGACGTCCTGTTCCGCGGCGGTTCGCCCCGTGGGTTCGAAGGCGTTGCGCGGATCCTCGCGCCACCCGCCCGGAAAGTCGCGCCGGTTGTCGGGATCGTTGCCACCCGGCAGCGCAATCTCGTCGCCGTAGTAGATGAGCGGGACGCCGCGCGCGGTGAGGAGGAAGGTGAAGGCCAGCTTGAGCCCGTCCGTCGTGGCGCCCGGCTCGTGCATGAAGCGCGAGACGTCGTGCAGCCCCAGGAAGGTCACGAGCTGTTGCGGGTTGTGGTACAGCCGGTCGCGTCCGAGCATCTGCGCCACGTCGCGCACCGGACCGCCACGTGCAAACGCCGAGCGAATGGCGAAGTAGAGCGGGAAGTCGAAGAGCATGTCGACCTTGTCATCGATCCCGTCCCACTTCATCCGTCCCCCCTCGAAGAAGGCGATCATCGACGGGTCGCCGTCGAACACCTCGCCCACGACGCGCAGGGTGGTGAACTCCCGCTTGATGGCGGCCACCCAGTCCCGCC
>CAZVDJ010000508.1:0-3972 GCA_964626245.1 uncultured Gemmatimonadaceae bacterium | reverse complement strand
TCTCATCAACAGGCGTCGTGGGGCGACGAACATAAGTGGTGTCAATTACCCCAATACGTTTTAACAGATACTTGCGCGCATGGAGTGAGTATTCATGACCGCGACTAGACACAGCATCAACAAGCGGCTGAACAAGCGCTAATGCTTCCTGTGCGGTAGTATGATCGCCAGTGTCCCAGAAACGCCATGCACTCACAAAATACTCATTGAAACCGCAACCGGGTAATAACCCCACTGCTCCTACTCTCCACTCATCCCGTACAGCCAAACCACCAACACCCCCAAAAATGAAGACAGTATCACCGACAAGCTGGCGGAATGCCTCAATACGCTGCACAGAGCCCGCGCCTTCAATTTTGAAGTAACGAACGTTGCGTGACTGGCGAGCGATTTGTGCCAAAGCCTCAACAGAAAGCGTGCCGCTGCTGACGGGTTGGGTGGCGGGGGCGGTCATGGCCTCACGTTAGCGCGCCCCACGCAGGCTCGTCAGGCCTTGTTGGCTCCCGTGTGGTGGAAGTGTTCGTCGTTGGCGTGTTCCCAGTCCCACGACGCTTCGGGGTGGTGCTTGCGCCAGAGGAAGCGGCCCATGACCACTGCCGCCAGGACGTTGCCCACCAGCCCGTACAGCCACGCCGAATCCCCGAAGACCGGGTTCTGCGAGGCGAGCCCGGTGAGGTTGAGGAGGATGAGCTCCAGCACGAGCACGAGCATCACCAGGCCAAAGGCGAGCGATGGCTTGCGCTCCGCCCCGTTGTACAGGTAGCTGGCGGCAATGCCGACGAGGATCACGCCTGCGTAGAGCGCCACGAGCCAGGTGATGACGTGCGCGGCAAAGCCGCGTCCGCCGAACCCGGCGCCTAACAGGTCGTATATCCAGGCGCCGAGCAGCGCGGCCGTGACGCCGGCGCGATCCGTGAGCATGTCGATCGCCAGGGTCCACGCGGCAATCGCGGAGGCCCCCAGGGCGCCAGCGATCACGCCCTCCTTCAGTGGATGACGACTCAGCATGGCCCCTCCTGAAAAGTGGAGCGTCCGGCGGCTGCCATCCGGGAGGTCGTCTCCTCGGGGAGACGCCGCCATCCTACCATTGGGACGAAGCGTCGGATTGTAAAGGGCAGAGTGCCGACGCAGGCGTCGCCAAATCCCGCACGGCGGCTCGCGTCCGGGGGCAGACACGGCCGTTAGTTTGCTCGCGTCGGCGCGAGCGCCGACGCACGACCCCATACCAGACCTACCCTACCATGCGACTGCAGAACTACGCCCTTGGCCAGTGGGCCGAGGGCACGGGGACCGCCACCGCGCTGCTGCACGCGGTCACGGGCGAGGTGGTGGCCGAGGCCTCGTCCGGTGGCCTGGACTTCAAGGCGATGCGCGACTACGCCCGCCGGGTCGGCGGTCCGGCGCTGCGCCGCCTCACCTTCCACCAGCGCGCCCTGATGCTCAAGGAGTGCGCGAAATACCTGTCCGAACGGAAGGACGCCCTCTACGCGCTCTCCGCGGCCACCGGCGCCACGAAGGCCGATTCGTGGATCGACATCGATGGCGGGATCGGGACCTTCTTCGTCTACGCGTCCAAGGGGCGCCGCGACCTGCCCAACGAGACGTTTCACGTGGACGGCGCCACGGAGGCGCTCTCGAAGGGCGGGACGTTCGTGGGACGCCACATCTGCGTCCCGCTGGAAGGGGTCGCCGTGCACATCAATGCCTTCAACTTCCCCGTGTGGGGGATGATGGAGAAGCTCGCCCCGTCGCTGTTGGCGGGGGTGCCGTGCATCGTGAAGCCGGCGACGCTCACCTCGTTCCTCACCGAGGCGGCGTTTCGCCTCCTGGTGGAGTCGCGCATCCTCCCCGACGGGGCGATCCAGCTGATCTGCGGGAGCGCGGGCGACCTGCTCTCGCACCTGGATTGCCAGGATGCGGTGGCCTTCACGGGCTCGGCGGCGACGGGGCGCATGCTCAAGGAGACGCCGAACATCGTGGCCAATGCCGTCCGCTTCAACATGGAGGCGGACTCGCTCAACTGCTCCATCCTGGGGCCGGATGCCGTCCCCGGCACCGAGGAGTTTGACCTGTTCGTGAAGGAAGTGGTGCGGGAGATGACGAGCAAGGCCGGGCAGAAGTGCACCGCCATCCGCCGCACCATCGTTCCCGAGCATGCCATGGACGACGTGGTGGCGGCGCTGCGCCATCGCCTGGGCGGCGTGAAGGTGGGCGACCCCGCCGCCGAAGGGGTGAAGATGGGCCCCCTCGCCGGGCGCGCGCAGGTGCGCGAGGTCGGCAAGGCCACCGAGGCGATCCGTGCCGGTGCCGAGGTGGTCTGGGGGAGCGAACTCGCGGACCTGGTGAACGCCGACGCCGAGCGCGGTGCCTTCTACCCGATCACGCTCCTGGCCTGCAGTGCTCCGTTTGCCACGAATGCGCCGCACGACGTCGAGGCGTTTGGGCCCGTGAACACGGTGATGCCCTATGCCACCGTGGGCGACGCGATCGCGCTGGCCCGCCTGGGCAAGGGGTCGCTCTGCGGCTCGCTGTTCACCGCCGACGATTCGGTGGCGCGCGACGTGGTGCTGGGAACGGCGGCGTACCACGGCCGCCTGTATGTCCTCAACCGGCATGGCGCCAAGGAGTCGACCGGGCACGGTTCGCCGCTCCCGCACCTGGTGCACGGCGGCCCCGGGCGCGCCGGCGGGGGAGAGGAGATGGGCGGGATGCGGGGCGTGATGCACTACATGCAGCGCACGGCGGTGCAGGGATCGCCGCAGACCATCACGCGCATCACGAACGAGTGGACTGCGGGGGCCGACCAGCCGAGCGACCGCGTGCATCCGTTCCGCAAGACGTTCGACGAGTTGCAGGTGGGCGAGACGCTCACCACCCACCGGCGGACGGTGACGGAAGCCGACATCGTCAACTTCGCCTGCCTGAGCGGTGATCACTTCTATGCCCACATGGACGAGATCGCCGCGAAGGAGTCGATCTTCGGGCGCCGGGTAGCGCACGGCTACTTCGTCATCGCCGCGGCCGCCGGTCTCTTCGTCGACCCGGCGCCGGGGCCCGTCCTGGCGAACTACGGGATGGAGAGCCTGCGATTCACCAAGCCCGTCTATGCCGGTGACACGATCCAGGTGAAGCTCACGTGCAAGCAGAAGACGGTGAAGGACACGCCGCCCGACGGTGTCCCGCAGGGCGTGGTGGCGTGGGAGGTGAACGTGAGCAACCAGGACGCCGAACTGGTCGCCACCTACACCATCCTCACGCTGGTGCGGAGGTCCTGACCATGTCCGGAGCGCTGCCCCCGGGGGGCGCCCCGACGCCGCGCGCGCTCGCCGGAGGGAGGGGAGCGCCTGGCTCGCCGGCGGGGGGCCCTCTCCCCGCGGGTCGGCGCACGTTAAGATCTTGTGTAGTCCCGTCAGGCCTGCCGACATGACGTCCATCCCCGTGGGGCACCAGCGCTTTGTCGTACCGACCGAGTCGCTGGACGCCCTCGTCCTCATCATCGACGACGAACCGCAGATTCGCCGGGCGCTGGCCCAGGTCCTGGAAGAGCCCGGTGCGCGCGTCCTGCATGCCGCCACTGGAGCCGAGGGGTTGGCCTTGGCTGCATCGCAGCACCCGGACCTGGTGATCCTCGACCTGGGGCTCCCCGACATGGGGGGCGACGAGGTGTGCCGCGAACTCCGCGCGTGGAGCCAGGTCCCGATCGTCGTGCTCTCGGCGCGGCACTCCGAGGCCGAGAAGGTGCGACTGCTCGATCTGGGAGCCGACGACTACCTCACCAAGCCCTTCGGTTCGGCGGAGCTGGTGGCGCGCGTGCGGGCCCACCTGCGCCGCGCCGTGGTGCCGGACGCCGACCTTCCCGCGGTGATCCGCGCGGGCGCGATCGAGATCGACTTCCACAAGCGCGGCGCCTTTCGAGGCGGCGAGCGGTTGCACCTGACGCCACTGGAGTGGTCGCTGCTGCGCACGCTGGCC
>CAZVDJ010000507.1:0-3976 GCA_964626245.1 uncultured Gemmatimonadaceae bacterium | reverse complement strand
CTGCAAGCTGCCGGCATCGGGGCGGATCAGCCCGGCCAGCATGCGCAGCGTCGTCCTGGCCGACTTCGTGCAGGTCGCGCCTGAATTTGAAACCGTCATTGAGGCCGGGTTGCGCGACGAGAGGTGGTCGAACTCCGCCAGCGACCCTCCGCTGGCGGCCGCCCGCGTGCTCAGGCCGCCGATGGGATAGCCGAACCCCTGGGTGGAGAGCGTCCCCTGGGCACGGGCCACGCGCGGGGTGGCGCCGGCGGCAGCGGACACGATGGCCAGCGTCGCCAGTACGGCCCGGACGAGCGTCGCGTGCGACGTCGCGTCGCCAGAAGGATGTCGCATCACGGAATCCCGAAGCTGGAGCGCAGCGAGTAGTTCACGCGCAGCCGCGGCCGAAGTGCGGCCGGCGCCTCGCGAGACGAGAGGAGGACCTCGAACGGGCTGGTCCCCTCGCGCGTGGCGCGCAGCACGATCGCCTGCTGCTGCTTGATCGTCGACCCGGCCTGCGACGCCCACTGCCGCACCGCCGTCGCCACCTCGAGGACCCGGGTCCCGCTATCGCCAGGCGCAACGCGCAGCGTGTCGAAGGCGAAGCCGGCCAGGAGGAACGTGGACCGCGTGATGTCCGTGACTTCCTCGCTGGCCAGCGAGAGCTCGGGCACGAGCGCCAGGGTGTCGCGCACGTTGATGCTGCGATTGGGCTGCTGCGTGAGGATCAGCGAGGCCCGCAGCACCGTGGAGGAATCCAGGATCCGCGACGGGAGCGAGAAGCGCAGGTACGTGCGGCGGTTGGGGATGCCGCCCACGCCCAGCAGCGACCCGTTGGGGACGGCCGGCGCCTTGAAGACCAGCGTGTAGTCCAGGTAGTCGCCGGCCACGACCGCGTCGCCAGGCGGCGTTCCCGATTTAGGCGTCACCGTCAGCGGCAACACGGCGCTGTCCTCGGGAGCCGGGTCGAACCGCAGCAGCGCTCCCGCCCCTCCCTCCAGCGACCCCAGGTCGACTTCGGCGCCACTCGCCGACGAGACCTGCACCCCCACCCGCAGCCGCGCCTTGGCCGCGATCTTCCGCAGCAGCGCGACGTTGCTGATCGGAATCCGGATCGAGTCCTTCACCTGCGCCGAGTCGAGCGTCACCGACCCGATCCGCCGGTCGGCGCGGAAGAGCGAGCGCACCACGGCCGCCACCGAGTCCGACTCGGCGGTGTCCACGTCGAAGGCGTCGAAGCGCACGCTCCCCTTCACCTTCGTCGCCTCGGCGTTCACGACGAACAGCACGTAGGCGCTGTCGAGGCGCGTGATGACGGAGTCGCCGAGCCCCTTGAGGAAGGTCGACGGCAGCGTGTCGAACCGTACCACGCCCCGCAGGTCGAGCGTATCGCCCCGCGCGGCCAGGTAGAGCGACCCTTCGGTTCCGAAGCCCGGAATCCCCTGGATCGTGGTGTCGAGGGACACCGCCTCGAAGGTGGTGTCGAAGACGGTGAGGTTCTGGCCGGGACAGAGGACCGGGCACGCCGCTCCCGACTCCAGGTCTTCCCCGCACGCGGAAGCCGCCGCGCCTAACGTCACGGCGAGCAGGAGGGTGCGCAGGCGCGCACCAGCGTCGCGCCGCGGCGCGCCACGGCGCAGGCGGGGACCACGCTCCGGCGCGCCCGCCGGCGCCTCGTCGGAGCCGCGTCCGGACCTACGCCAGTCGAGTAACACGTCCATCTATGTCGAAGCTGTCCACTATGGCCATGATCACGGCGTCGACTGGACGGTCCTTGGTGACCGCCGTCAGCCGCGCCGAGCTTCCCGTCGCATACAGCACCACTTCGCCCACGCCAGCCCCCACACTGTCCACCGCCACCACGTAGCCCCCCTCGCGCTCCAGCGCCGCCGTCACGTTCTCCACGATCAGGAGCTTGAGCGACTCGAGCGACGGATCCTTGCGCGTCGCCACCACGCTGCCGATCACGCGTCCGAGCTTCATGCGTGCGCCAGCGAGTCGGGGGTGAAGGGCGCCGGGAGCAACTCCCCCAACGCCCAGTGCGCGCGCTGCCCGCCGGTCGTCACGCTCACCACCTCCAGCGCCGGCGCGAACTCCACCAGCACCTGCCGGCAGATCCCGCACGGTGGCGTGGGGCGGTCGGCCTCGGTCACGACCACCAGCGCCACGAAGCGCCGGGCACCGTCGGCCACCGCCGCCGCCACCGCGCCACGCTCGGCGCAGATGCCGGCCGGGAAGGACGAGTTCTCCACGTTGCAGCCGGCGAAGGTGCGTCCATCGTCGGCGGCGAGCGCCGCCCCCACCCGAAAGCCCGAATACGGGGCGTAGGCGCGCATCATGGCCGAACGTGCCACGTCGACCAGGGAGGCGATTTGGTCCGGCCCAGCAGGAGCGCTCACGCCACGACCTCGGCGAGGAACGACGTCCCGCGCCCCCGCCACGCCACCCCGAACCACTCGGCCACCGTCGCGCCGACGTCGGCGAAGGTGGAACGCTCGGCAATCTGCACCGGACGCACCCGTGGTCCCGCCATGAGCACCGGCACGCGCTCGCGCGCGTGGTCGGTGGACAGCGTGGTGGGGTCGTTGCCGTGGTCGGCGGTGATAATCAGGAGGTCGTCCTCGCGAAGGGCAGTTACCAGCGATGGCAGGGCACGATCGAACTGCCGCAGCGCTCCGTAGAACCCCGCGGCATCGTTCCGGTGCCCGAATTGCTGGTCGAAATCTACTAGGTTGGCAAAGAGGAACCCACTCTCGCCCTCGTGCAGCCACCGCTGGATGTGGGCGATCCCCTCCGCGTTGCCCGCGGTGTGCGTCGCCTGGATCGCGCGGCCGGCAAAGAGGTCGTCCACCTTCCCCACGCCGGTACGCGCGATCCCCGAGGCGGCCAGCGCGTCGAGCAGTGTCTCGCCCACCGGCGGAATGGAGTAGTCGCGGCGGTTGGCGGTGCGGCGGTACGCGCCGGCCTCCCCCTCGAATGGCCGGGCGATGACTCGCGACACGTTGTGCGGTTCCCGAAGCATCGCCCGCGCCGCCTCGCACGCGGCGTAGAGCTCAGCCAGCGGGACCGCCGCCTCGTGCGCCGCCACCTGGAAGACCGAGTCGGCGGACGTGTAGACGATGACCCCCCCGGTGCGCACCTGCTCGTCGCCGAAGCGCGCGATGATGTCGGTGCCGCTTCCCACGACATTGCCCAGCACCGGGCGTCCCGTTAGGCGCTCGAACGCGTCGATCACGTCGGGGGGAAAGCCGTGCGGGTAGGTGGGAAATGGGCGATCGAGGATGACGCCGCACAGCTCCCAGTGTCCGGTGGTGCTGTCCTTGCCCGCCGAGCGTGGCTGCAGCGTCGTCCTCGCCCCTCCCGCCACCACGTCGGCGCGCACGCCGAGCAGGTGCGCCAGTGACCCCAACCCCAGCGATTCCAGGTGGGGAAGGTCGAAGCCGCCGACCGCGTGCGACAGGTTGCCCAGCGTATGGCTCCCTTCGTCACCGTAGTCGGCCGCGTCGTGTGCCTCCCCGATCCCCACCCCGTCGAGAATCACGAGTGCGGCGCGCCGCGCCGCGGGCACTGGCATGGCGGCGTCACCTCCTGGCGCGCCGCTCATGAGCTGCCCGCGTGCGACGTCGCGGACGAGGAGACACGCCCCCCCACGTAGCGTCGGGGGACGCGGAGCTTGAGCCCCACGAGAATCTCGTAGGGCGACAGGTCGGCGAGTCGGGCCACATCGTTCACGTCGACCTCTTCGTCACCGTCGCGGCCAATGAGCGTTGCCACGTCACCCACCTCGCACGGCACGTCGGTGACGTCGAGCATCGTCATGTCCATGGTGACCATCCCGGCCACCGGCACGCGCCGTCCGCGCACGATCGCCACGCCGCGATTGCCCAGCGACCGCCGGTAGCCATCCGCGTAGCCGCACGCCAACGTGGCGATGCGGCGACGGCCGTGCGCGCGATACGTCGCCCCATAGCTCACCGACTCGCCGTCCTCGATCGTG
>CAZVDJ010000506.1:0-3976 GCA_964626245.1 uncultured Gemmatimonadaceae bacterium | reverse complement strand
GGTTACCTGGACGGCCTGGCGGAGGAAGGGTGCACGGTGGCGTTCACCGTTCCCACACAGCTCGGCATGCTGCTCGACTGTGCGGCCTGGGGGCGAGCGCTGCCGGCGCTGCGCTACATCATCTCCGGCGGGGCACCGTGCCCGCTGGGGCTGATGGCGCGCGTGCGCGCGGCGGGAATCGGGATGAAGGAGGGGTTCGGCCTCACCGAGTGCGGCCCCAACTGCTTCGCGATGCCACTGGCACGATCCGTCCACCACGACGGGAGTGTCGGGTGGCCCGTCCCCTTCCTGGAGGCGCGCCTGGTGCGCGAGGACGGGAGCGACGTTGCGCCTGACGAGGCCGGCGAGCTGCTGCTGCGCGGCCCGCAGTGCTTTGCCGGCTACTTCGACGACCCGGTGCGCACGCGCGAGGTGCTGGACGACGACGGGTGGCTGCACACGGGCGACCTGGCGTCGCGCGACGCCGGCGGTGCCTTCCGCATCCGGGGGCGGCGCAAGGAGATGTTCATCTCGGGCGGGGAGAACGTCTACCCGGGTGAGGTGGAGTCGGCGCTCCTGGCGCACCCTGCACTCGCCGAAGTGGCGGTGGTGGGAGTGCCCGACGTGCGCTGGGGCGAGGTGGGGCACGCGTTCGTGGTGACGAAGGCGAACGCGGCGCTCGACTCCGGCGCCGTGACCGCGTGGGCGCGCGGGCAGCTGGCGGGGTACAAGGTGCCCAAGCGCCTGGTGCAGCTCCCCGCCTTGCCGCGCCTGGGGTCCGGCAAGGTCGATCGTGCCGCCTTGTTGCGGCTGGCGAAGGAGGGTCGATGAGTGTGCGCAGCACGCCCACCGGTGCGCCGGCGGCGCCAATGACGAAGGGGGCCACCGTGGTGGCCACGCTCGCCTACGTGGAAGGGGCGCACGGCGCCGCCATGCGCGACGCGGTGCTGGAGCGCCTCCCCATGCCGCTGCGTCACGAGGTGGCGGCGGTGGAGCCCACCGCCGAGTACCCGTACGCGAAGCTCCTGGCGCTGTGGCGCGCCGCGGACGAGATCCTGCGCGAGCGCGACCCGGCGTGGATGGAGCGGTCGGGGGCGCACTCCATCGAGGCGGCGGGGGCGCAGTGGTACCGCGGCATCCTGCGCAAGCGCTCGCCGCACGAGTTCCTCACCCAGAGCGTGTCGCTCTTCCAGCTCTTCTACTCGCCCGGCGACATGGAGGTGGTGGAGGAGGACGGGACGCGGGCCGTGTTGCGGCTGTCGGGCTTTGATTCGGGTGACACGCTCTTCTGCCGCCGGCAGACCGGCGGGCTGCGGCAGGCCATCCTCCTGGCGGGGGGCGAGGCGCCGCGCGTGAAGCACGTGCGATGCGCGCACGCCGACGATGCCTTCTGCGAGTGGGAGTTGGTGTGGCGCGCCGAAGGGCGGGAGGGCGGGGAGACGACGCCGGCCTCGGCCCAGGCCGCGCTGAATCCCACGCCCGGCGAGTGACGTAGCTAGGGGACGACCCTCGCGCCCCCTCGCGTCCCCCCCGTCCACGTCCCGGCATGTCCACGCTCGTGCACGACCTCCGGTTCGCGCTCCGTGTCCTGCTCCGGAAGCCGCTCTTCACCGCCCTCGCGGTCGCCACGCTCGCCCTGGGAATCGGGCTCAACACCGCGGTCTTCTCGGCGGTCGATGCCCTCCTCCTGCGCCCGCTTCCCGGGGTGCGCGACGCCGATGACCTGGTGCAGCTCTATCGCACCTGGCCGGGTGACATGCAGTTCGGCTCCAACTCCATCCCGCACTGGCGCGACGTGCGCGAGCGCAGCCGGGCGGTCTTCACCGACGTGGCGACGTGGGCCTTTGCCCGCGTGAACCTCTCGTCAGGCGAACGTCCGGAGCAGGTGATGGCGCAGGCGGTGTCGGCCAACTTTTTCAGCGTGCTGGGCGTGGACGCGGCGCGCGGGCGCGTCTTTGCGCCGTCCGAGGACGTGGGCGAGCTGGCGCACCCCGTGGTCGTGCTCAGCCACTCGGCCTGGCAGCGGCGGTTTGGGGGGGACCCGCAGGTGGTGGGACAGACGGTCCGGGTGAACGGCGTCGCGTACACGGTGATCGGCGTGACGCCGCGCGACTTCCGCGGACCGCTCCCGCTGGTGAACCCGGAGTTCTGGGTCCCGCTCATGCAGCTGCGGCAGATCAGTCCCGGCAATGCCGATGCGATGGAATCACGCGGCGACAACTTCATGAACGTGGTGGCGCGCCTCAAGCCGGGCGTGACGATGGCGCAGGCCTACAGCGGGACGCAGGCGATCGCCGCGCAGCTCAAGGCCGACATGCCCGACGCCTATGCGCGCTCGGGGATGCACATGGTGCCGCAGTCGGAGGCCGGCATCCACCCGACCTTCCGCTCCGCACAGTTGGGGCTCACCGGCGTGGTGCTGGCGGTGGTGCTCATGCTCCTGCTCATCGCCTGCGTGAACGTGGCCAACCTCTTCCTGTCGCGTGCGCAGGAGCGGTGGCGCGAGATGGCGGTGCGCCTGAGCATCGGCGCACGGCGATCCACCCTGGTGCGCCAGCTCCTGACCGAGAGCATGCTCTTCGCCGTGGTGGCGGGGGGCGCGGGGCTGCTGGTGGCGTGGTGGGCCATCTCGCTCGCCAACCGCATCCGCATCCCGATGGACGTGGACTTCTCGCCCGACTTGCAGCTGAGCGTCCCCGTCCTCCTCTTCTCGCTGGCCATCTCGCTGGTCACCGGCGTGCTCTTTGGTCTGGCGCCGGCGCTGCAGGCCACGCGACCCGCGCTGATCCCCTCGCTCAAGGGCGAGGCGCCGGCCGGCGGCTCGCGATCGCGCATGAGCCGCACGCTGGTGGTGGCGCAGATGGCGCTCTCCCTCGTCCTGCTGGTCTGCGCCGGGCTCTTCCTGCGCAACCTCTAGGCGGCCACCGCTGCCGACAAAGGGTTCGTGAGCGACGGGATATTGATGGCCAGCGTGGACCCGGAGCTGCAGGGCTACAATCGCGGGCGCAGCGAGGAGTTCTACAGCCGGCTCGTGACGCGACTCAAGGCGCTTCCCGGCGTGCAGGCGGTGGGGATGACCACCTCGCCCCCGCTGGGGCTGTCCACCTCGGACCGCGGCGTGCAGGTCCCGGGATACACGCCAGCCGAGAACGAGGGGATGAGCATCGACTACGCGATGGTCTCGCCCGGCTACTTCGAGACGCTGGGGATTCCCCTCAAGGCGGGGCGGGCGATCGAGGCGCGCGACGACAGCACCGGCACGCGCTCGGTTGTCGTGAACGAGCAGTTCGTGGCGCGCTTCTGGCCCCAGGGGAACGCCATCGGGCGCATCCTGCGCGCCGGCGGGCAGGACTGGACCGTCGTCGGCGTCGTCCCCACCGGCAAGTACCGGCGCCTGGGCGAGCCGCCGACCCCCTTCATGTTCTTCCCGCAGGCGCAGGAGTGGCGCGGGCAGATGGTCCTCCTCATAAGGACGCAGGGCGACCCGGTGTCTCTCATTCCGGCGCTGCGCGCCGAGGTGGCCGCGCTGGATGCCGACCTGCCGGTGTCCGACGTGCAGGCGATGTCGCAGCACCTGGGGCTGGCGCTGCTGCCGGCCCGCCTGGCCGGGACGACGCTTGGGGTCTTCGGCGTGCTCGGGTTGCTGCTGGCGGCGGTCGGGATGTACGGCGTGATGTCGTACGCGGTCACGCAGCGCACGCGCGAGATCGGCATCCGCATGGCGATTGGCGCGACGCGCGGCGAGGTGGTGTCGATGGTGATGCGGCAGGGGCTCGCGCTGGTGGCCGCGGGGGGAGCGATCGGGCTGGCGTTGGCGCTGGCGGCGGCGCGGTTGATTCGCGGCGTGCTCTACGGCGCCGGCGCCGCCTTCGACCCCCTCACCTTCGTCGCCGTGCCGGTGGTGCTGTCGGTGGTGGCGGCGCTAGCCACGTGGCTGCCGGCGCGGCGGGCTGCCGGGGTGGACCCGATGCTGGCGATACGGTCGGAGTAGCTCTGG
>CAZVDJ010000505.1:0-3976 GCA_964626245.1 uncultured Gemmatimonadaceae bacterium | reverse complement strand
TCCCCACAGCGCATTCATCACCTTGAACGCCTGCCCCGGATACTGCTTGTCGATGGACACGAAGACGAGGTTGTGGAAGATCCCCTCGGCCGGCATGTGATAGTCGACGATCTCGGGCGTGGTGAGCTTGAGCAACGGCAGGAAGATGCGCTCGGTGGCGTGCCCGAGGTAGAAATCCTCCATGGGTGGCTTGCCGACGATGGTGGTGCCGTAGACCGCGTTCCGCTTCATCGTCACCGCCTTCACCTGCACGCGCGGATACAGGTCCGCTTCGGAATAGAAGCCGGTGTGATCGCCAAAGGGGCCCTCGGTCACCAGCGCTTCCGCGGGGTCGATCTCTCCCTCGATCACGATCTCGGCATCCCACGGCACGTCCAGGTCGCAGGTGAGCGCCTTGACCAGCCGGACCGGTTCCTTCCGCAGGAAGCCGGCGAAGAGGAACTCGTCGATGTTGGGCGGGAGGGGGGCCGACGCCGAGTAGACCGAGGCCGGGTCGGCACCGACGATGATGCACACCGGCATCTTCTCTCCCCGCTCGGCCATCTCGCGCCAGTGTGCCGCCCCCACCTTGTGGCGCTGCCAGTGCATGGCCACGGAATCCTTTCCCAGCTGCTGCACGCGGTACATCCCCACGTTGCGGATCCCCCGCTTGGGATCCTTGGAGGTGACCATCGTGAGGGTGATGTAGGGGCCGCCGTCCTCGGGCCAGCAGGTGATGATCGGGAGCTTGTCCAGGTCGATCTCGCTGCCACGCCACACCACCTCCTGGCACGGCGCGCTCCCGCTCTTCACCCGGGGCGGGAACTTTGCCACCTCCAGCAGGCGCGGCAGGAGCGACAGCTTGTTCAGGAAGCCGTCGGGGACCTTGAGGTCCATCATCTGCGTGATGCGCGCCCCCACGGCATCGAGCGAGTCGACGCCTAACGCCATCCCCATGCGGCGATAGGAGCCGAAGGTGTTGATGGCCACCGGAAAGGCCGAGCGCGTGCCGTCACGCAGCACCGGGTGCTCGAACAGGAGCGCCTTCCCGCCGCCCGGCATCTTGGAGACGCGGTCGGCAATCTCGCACAGCTCGAGGTGCACCGAGACCGGGTGCGTGATGCGCACGAGTTCACCCGCCTGGTCCAACGCGGCGATGAACTCCTGGAAGTCTTTCATGAGAAGACGAGAGGACGGGAAGTCGAGAAGACGGGGGGCGACGGCGGGCTACGCGGCCGGCCTGGTGCCGACGTGGATGGCAGCGACGCCGAAGGTCAGGTCGCGATACCGGACGTCCGAGTAGCCGGCGTCGCGCATGCGCTGCGCGAGGTCGTCCTGCACGGGAAAGTTGGCCACCGACCGCGGGAGGTACTTGTATGCGGTGCGATGGCCACTGACCAATCCGCCAATCCAGGGGAGGACGTTGTGGAAGTATGCATGGTAGCCCGTGCGCACCAGCGCGCTTCGTGGCGTGGAGAACTCGAGGATCACGAATCGCGCCCCGGGCTTGAGGACGCGGCGGACTTCCCGCAACCCGGCATCGAGGCTGGCGAGGTTCCGGATCCCGAAGGCCACGATGGCGCCATCCACCGAGGCGTCGCGGTACGGCAGCTCCAGCGCATCGCCGTTGACCGGCGCCAGCGCCGACTCGGGTGACTTGCCGCGCCCCGCCTGCAGCATCGGGAGCGCGAAGTCGGTCCCGAGGACGAAGCCGCGGAATCCCGCCTCGCGCACGAGTTGGGTGCCGACGTCGAGCGTCCCCGCGCACAAGTCGAGGTAGGTCCCGGCGGGCGCACGCTCCCACCCCAACTCACGAATGGCGCTCGAGCGCCACCGCTTGTCGATGTTGAAGCTCAGGAGGTGATTGAGGAGATCGTATCGCGGGGCGATCTCCGAGAAGATGCGGCGGACGTAATCGCGCTTGACGGCGCCACCTTCCGCGGCGGCGCGCGCCTCGACCGCATCGAGGTCGGCAGCTGTCATGAGGGGCGAAAGTTGAGGACGCGCCGAAGCAGGGGCAAGCGCGGGTGAGCGCGGGCAAGCGCGAGGGAAGCTGCCCGGCCACGGGTGGCAGCGACCGCGATCGGGGCCACCGGGAGCACGCCGGACGTATCGTCGAGAAAGCTGTTGTCCTAGACCGGCTTCGGGGCACCCGATAGCTTCACAACTTCGCGAGCCGAGGGGCCGTTCCCTTCGCGCGTCGCGCACCCACCCGATGGCCCCCCTGCTCGACCTTCGAAACCTCCCCGACGCCGATCTCGTCTCTCTCGCCCAGGACGGGCGCGAGTCGGCCTATCGGGAGTTGGTGCGACGGTACGAGCGGCCAGTCTTCTCGCTCATCTTCCGGATGGTGCGGGACCGCGAGGTCTCCGAGGACCTGGCGCAGGACACCTTCATCAAGGTCCTGAACCACATCGACAAGTACCGGCCGGAGTTCAAGCTCTCGAGCTGGCTCTTCAAGATCGCCAACAACGTGGCGATCGATCATCTCCGCAAGCGGCAGCTGGAGACCGTCTCCATCGACGGCTCGCCGCACGCCCTGTCGGCCGCCGAGGTGGAGGCCACGTCGTTCGACGTCGTGGCCCGCCAGGAATCGGCGCTGGAGGAGATGGAGGCGCGCGAACTCGGCTCCGCGATCGAGCGCGCCATCCAGAAGCTCCGCCCCGAGTATCGCGCCTGCATCATGCTCCGGCACGTGGAAGGCCGATCCTATGAGGAGATCGCGGCGACGCTCGACCTGCCGCTCGGAACCGTGAAGACCTACATCCACCGCGCCCGCCACCAGCTCCGCGATGCCCTGGAGGCGGTGCGGGAATGACGCCACAAACTGCTGAAACCACCGCGCGACACGCGGCGTACGCACCTCTGGAGGCCCACTCGTGAACCATCGTCACCTACTCCCGGAAGAGTTCGACCTGCTCCTCGATGGCGAGGAGGGGTTTGGCGTTTCCCCGCTCAAGGCGCACCTCGCGCAGTGTGCGGGGTGCCGGGCTGAGTACGAGGCCCAGCGCGCGGTCGTCCTCTCCCTGGAGAGCCTCCCGCACATCGCGCCTTCGGCTCGCTTCTCGGACGCCGTCATGACGCAGGTCCAGGTCTTCGAGCCCTGGCACGTGGCCCTTCGCGACCAGGTGGCGCGCGCCCTCCCTCGCACGCAGGCCGGCCGGGCGCTGGTCTTCGGCACCGGTGGTGTGATGGCGGTCACCATGTCGCTGCTCACCGTCTGGCTCGCCCATCGCGCCGATGCGGTCCTCTTCCTCATGGCGCTCGTGGGACAACGGGTCCGCGACGCCGTCTCGGGCGGGGTTCACGACGCCGTGGTGGCCACGGTGGGACAGGGGGCGGCCACCCAGGTCGCCTCGGGCGGACTGGTCGGGGTGGCCGTGGCGCTTTCGGTGCTCGCGGCTGGAATTCTCGGCACCGCCTTCGGACTCAAGACGCTGGCCTCGGCCGCCCGAAGCCGGAGAGGGTAGCGTGCGCGCCCTCTCCATGCCCGCCGCCGCGCACGTCGCACTCGCGCTGGCGGCACTGGCCGTCGTCCTTCCTCCCAGCCGCTCCGTCGCGCAACAGCCCGCGGTGGCGACTCAACCCACGCCGCCCGCTCCCAGCCGTACGGACAGCGACAGCCTGATCCTGGGCGGGCGCCTGATCAAGGCGGGCACGACGCTCAGGGGACCGATCGTCGTGGCCGGTGGCACCCTGGTGGTCGAAGGGACCATCGAGGGCACGGCGGTCGCGATTGCGGGTGACGTCGAGGTGCGGAGCGGCGGACGGGTCACCGGCGACGCCATCGCCGCCTTTGGCGACGTGCGGAACGAAGGGGGGACGATCGGTGGCGCCTCACGCTCCCTGACCGGGCGATGGGGGGAGAGCCTGCGGTCGTCGCTGCGCGGCGACGGGCTCGCGCCGGTCAAGCGGTCGCCCTTCCAGCTCGCCCTTGGCTGGTTCGGCGTCATGCTCCTCATCGGGCTTGGCGTCCTGGTCTTTGCCAACCGCTACC
>CAZVDJ010000504.1:0-3992 GCA_964626245.1 uncultured Gemmatimonadaceae bacterium | reverse complement strand
GTAGTCCACGCCGCCAAGCCCAACCACCGACAGCCACGACGCCGGGCGCCAGGTCCCGTTCAGCGCGCTGGTCACGCGGTCCACCGCCTGCTCCACGGCGATCTGGCTGTAGAGCGACGGGGGATAGAAGATGTATCCGCGCGTGGCCGGGTTGTCGAAGGCGGAGCCCAGCACGCTGTTGGCAATGGGGCTCAGGTCGTTGTTGTCATTCTGCGGGAGGCGAGCCCGCACCTGGTGGTAGCCGAGCTGCGCGCCGAACTCCGCCGACGGCGAGAGCTGCCCGTTGAGGTTGGCGCGCATCCCCTGCTTGCGCACCGCATTGTTGGGGTACACGCCCTGCTCGCGCGTGTAGTCGCCGCCCAGGAAGTACTGCACACGGTCGGTGCCGCCCGAGGCGCTGAGGCCGTAGGCGGAACGCCAGCCGCGCACGAAGACCGGTGCATCCTCGATGGGTGTCCAGCTCACCAGCGAGTCGGGCTTGGGCGTGCAGGTGTTGCCGGCGACGTCGACCAGGGTGCACGCCGTGGTCCGCGCACCCGTGGGGCGCGTTCCTACCCGGGCGTAGTTGGCCGGATAGTCGAAGACGTCCTCCACGCGACCGCCGTCGCCATAGAAGTTCCAGCGCGTGCGCCCCGCCTTGCCACGCCTGGTCGTGATCTGGATGACGCCGTTGGCCGCTGCGGTCCCGTACAGCGCGGCGGCGGCCGGTCCCTTGATGATCTCGATGTTCTCGATGTCATCGGGATTGAGGTCGTCCAGGCGCGTCGGGTTCTGCCCGCCCAGGCTGATGGTGGAACCGGCGGGATCGGCGACCGAGCGGATCCCGTCGATGATCACCAGCGGCTCGTTGGACAGGGAGACCGAATTGGAGCCGCGAATGCGGATGCGCGAACCGGTCCCGCTCGTCCCGCTCGTCTGCGTGACGGTGACACTCGCCGCGCGCGAGGAGAGCAGGTCGTTCACTCCGCTCACGACGACGGTCGGGATGGAGTCGACCCGCAGCGCCGCGATGCTGTTCCCCGTCTCGCGCTGGCGCTCCGACGCACCCGTGGCACTGACCGTCACCTGGTCGAGCCGCGTGATGGTGGCCACCAGTGCCACGTCGAGGGTGACCTCGCCGGCGCCCGTCACCTGCACGCTGTCGAGCGACGCCGAGTAGCCCAGTCGCATGACGCGCACGCGCGCGGCTCCTGGGGGAACGCCGGTGAGGCGGTACTGCCCCGCCTCGTTGGTGCGCGTGTCGCGTTGGGTGCCAATGAGGACGACCCTCGCGTCGCCCAGGGGGGCGCCGGTGGCGCGATCGGTCACGCGCCCCGTGATGGTGCCGCTCCCTTGTGCAGGTGCAGGGCCGGCGCTCGCGGCGAGCGCCACCAGCGCGAGCAATGTGGCAGTCGCGATCTGACGAAACCTGTTGGGCATGATCCCTCCGTGGTGATGGACGCTGCTGCGTCCCCGTCGTCAGGCACGTAGCGCTGGCGCGCGCGGCGTCTCCAGCGCACAGGGGCAGGGAGCCCGCGCTGCCGGACGGACGGTGTAGGACCGAGTGGGAGAGGTTGGACCGTTCACGGCACGCAGGGAACGGGTCGTCACCGGCGTCAGCCGCAACGCGTGCGGCGATCTCGGCGCGCGGGCTCGAGCCGGCGCGCGTCCAAGCACGTGGCGTACGCGCGCGACGAAGGGCGCCGGAGGGAGGCGTTAGGCAGGCCAGGCGGGCCGTCGCCGGGCTCGACCAGCCGACCTGGGTCAACCGACCCAGCCTCTCCCCTGTTTGGCTGGCGAGATTCCAGGCAGCTCCGCCGCGCGTCCGCCGCGCGTAGCTTTCTCCCGCACCGTTGTGCGCCGCCGCGCACCTTCAACTCCTCCGTATGCGCTCCTATTCCGTCGCAGCATCCGCCGAACTGGCGGCCTCCGCGGCCGCCTGCTACGCCGTCATCGCCGACTATCGCAATGGCCACCCGCAGATCGTCCCGCCGAGCGTCTTCGGCGCCATTGAAGTGGAAGAAGGCGGGGTGGGGGCGGGGACCCGCATCCGCGTCGCGGTGCGCGGGGTGGGCGGGACGCGCACACTGCGCCTGGCCGTCACCGAGCCGGAGCCGGGTCGTGTCCTGGCCGAGCATGACGTGGAGGCCGGTACCGTGACGCACTTCACCGTCGACCCCGTGAGCGCGGGACGGTCGCGCGTCACCATCCGCACCGACTTCATCCAGCCTCCGGGTCTTCGCGCGGCGCTGGAAGGGTGGATTACCCGGCGCGTGCTGCCGAGAGTCTTCCGCGAGGAACTGGCCCGCCTGGAGTCGGTGGCCGGGGCGCGCGCCGCCTAGGTGCTGACCACGCGAGACGCGTCATCGCCGGTCGCTGCACGGCGCTGCCGGCTGGTGCAGCTGGCGGCGCGTGCGCTCTCGGCGGCCGCGGTCCTGCTCGTGGCGGCCTGCGCTGGCGACCGCGCCCCCACCGCGCCCGGAAGCGACCCGCCCATCACGCCGGTCGACACGGCCTTCGTGGTCCCCACGCTGCTGCGCGAGTTCCGGGGAATCTGGATCGCGACGGTGGCCAACCTCGACTGGCCGTCCCGCACGACGCTCACCGCCGACCAGCAGCGCGCCGAACTGGTCGCCCTGCTCGATCGCGCGGCGGAGACGGGCGCGAATGCCGTCATCTTCCAGGTGCGGGTGAATGGCGAGCGCCTGTACCGCGCCGCCGACGAGCCGTGGGCCACCGCCCTGGCCGGTCGTACCGACGTGGACCCTGGATACGATCCGTTGCAGCTGGCCATCGACTCGGCGCGCGCCCGCGGGCTGGAGGTGCACGCCTGGTTCAACCCGTTCCGCGCGGGGAACGCGAGCGACACGTCCCGGCTCGCCCCCTCGCACTTCGCCAGCCGACGCGCCGACCTGCGGCGCGTACCCCGCGATCGCGTGACCGGGGGCGGCGTCGGCCTCTGGTTCGACCCGGGCGAGCAAGCGGTGCACGACCACGTCATCGGTGTCATCACCGACGTGGTCGCGCGCTACGACATCGACGCCGTGCACATCGACGACTTCTTCTATCCCTACCCCAACGGCAACGGGGCCCTCGTCTTCCCGGACGATTCGACCTACGCGCGATACCAGCGTGGCGGTGGAACGCTGGCGCGTGACGACTGGCGTCGCGACAACATCAACCGCTTCGTCGAGCGGATGTACCGCGAGGTGAAGCTGCGCAAGGCGTGGCTCAAGGTCGGCATCTCGCCGTTTGGCATCTGGCGCCCCTCGGCGCCGGTGGGGGTGACCGGTCTCGATGCCTACGCGGAGCTGTACGCCGACTCGCGGCTCTGGCTGCGGCAGGGGTGGGTGGATTACCTCGCGCCGCAGCTGTACTGGGCGCTGGGCTCCACCGGACAGCCCTTCGCCGCGCTGCTGGACTGGTGGCGCGGCGAGAACGTCGCGCCACGCCACGTCTGGCCCGGCATCGCCGCCTACCGCGTGGCCGACGGCACCACGAGCGCCTATTCCGTGAGCGAGGTGACGCAGCAACTCCTCACGGTGCGCAACCGGGGCGGTACGCCGGGAGCGATCCTCTTCCGCGCGCGTTCGGTCTTCGAGGGAACGGCCAACCTGGCGGGGGCGCTGCGCGGCTCGGGGCCATGGGAAACGCCGGCGATTCCGCCCCCCTCGCCATGGCTCCCCGGAACGGCACTCGACGCCCCGACGCTCCAGGTGTCGGCGGCATCGCCCGGCCAGTGGCAACTCTCCATTGCACCTGCCGGCATCGCTCCCCGGTGGTGGGCGGTGCGGTGGCGCACCCGCCCGGCGGGGGCGGCCCCCCGATGGCACGTGCGGCTGGTGGATGGCGCACGCCGCGACTGGCGTGTCCCGGCCGTGAGCGACGGCGCATCCACCGATGGCATCGTCGTGCTGGGGGTCGATCGTGCCGGGAACGCCGGGCCGCCCGTGACCTGGCGACCGTGATCCGACGCCCGTGACGTGCGCGCGTGCCCGAAGACAGCGCGGGCC
>CAZVDJ010000503.1:0-3993 GCA_964626245.1 uncultured Gemmatimonadaceae bacterium | reverse complement strand
GTCCAGTTGCGCATGCGCGCTGCGCGGACGACGACACCAGGCATAGAAGCCTGCCGGGGTCACCCGAAAGCGCCGACACAAGCGCGTGACGGCGTACGTGGCCCGCTGGGTGTCGATGAAGGCGAACGCTTCGGCCTTCGAACGGAACAGAACCGAAGGGCTTTTCTTAGGAGGTCGTGCTCCTCCTGTAACAGCGCGTGCGCACGCTCGAGGGCCTGGAGTTGCGCCAGCTCACGGGACGGACCCGACGGCGCGCGACGCGGCAGCCGCCCGCGAATCACGCCATCGCGCACCTCCTTCCGCCAGCGCGACAGCATGAAGGGGTGCAGATCGAGCCCCGCGGCGACGGTCTTCACCTGCATCCCCGGGAGCTGGGTCATGTGCACCGCCGTCAACTTGAACGCGTCACTGTACTTGCGAATCTTCGAGGGACCCGCCCGAGCCGCCATGCGACACCTCCCAGTTCTGTTAGGTGGAAGTGTCAACGAAAGTGGAGCAGGTTCCTTGGTCTGCTCCAGCGATTGTTAGGCGGCCGCGCGCCGGCTCTCCTTCTCGGTAGCCGAGTGGGACCAACCCTACTAGCCGCGAACGGCCGTCTGGGCCAAAACTCCGGTAACGCCGGAAAAGTGATGTTGATAACGTAACTCGTTGTCACTACGGCGGTTGGAAACGCACTGGTGCGCTCTCACGACCCCACATAGGTTGCCCTCGCCAAAGAAAAAGCGCCCGGCACCAGTGTCAGCTGATGCCGGGCGGCAATCTCCCACCGGGTGCTTCGTGGGCCACTCACCGGGAGGTCGGGGACGAGTCCCGCCAGATTGCTCGTGCGCGCAGATTCTGGCTGCGAGTCTCTCCGATAGCAAGGGGTCCGCGACTCTAGTTGGAGGACAAGTCATGAGATACTTGATGTACCGTGACCTCGCCGGCCAGTGGCGTTGGTATCTGCAATCGGGGAATGGTCGAAAGTTGGCCAACTCCGGTGAGGGCTACCACAACAAGGTGGATTGCCTAGCCGCGATTCATCTCGTTCGCCGAAGCGGCGACACGCCGATCTACGAACAGTAAACTGTCGTAGATGTTGGTGAGATGCGGGGTAGAGCTATCGCTCCCCCGCATTCTCGTCGCTGGCGCCGCCTAACGTAGCTGTAGCAAAACCGCGGCGCGGCCCTCGATGTGGACATGGAACCTGCGGCCACGCCCCGGGTTCCCACGGCAGCGAATCTGTAGCGCCGTCCCGCCGCCGTCGAGGTCCCGCATGGCCCGCTACAAGGTGATCGACACGCACCCGCGCCTGCTGCCCGTGAACCTGGCGGCGCAGCTCCTCCCCGGATCCTTCGAGCATGCGGTCGACCATCTGCTCGAGCACGTCCTCGACCTCACCCACTTCGACGTCCGGTTCACCAACGACGAGTCGGGGGCGCCGGCGTACCCGCCGGCCGTGCTGCTGAAAGTCGTCCTCTGCGCCTACGCCCGCGGCGTCGTGAGCAGCCGGGCCATCGCCCGGCTCTGCGAAGATCACGTCACGTTCATCGCGCTCTGCGGCGCCCGCACGCCGCACTTCACGACCATCGCCCGGTTCGTCAGCACGCCGGGGCCCGACATCGCCCCGGTGTTCGCGGCGGTGCTCACCGTGTGCGATCAGCAGGGACTCATCGGTCGCGAACTCTTCGCGATCGACGGCGTGAAGCTGCCGGGGAATGCGTCCAAGCATCGGAGCGGCACGCGGGCCGACTTCGAGCGGCAGGCCACAAAGCTCGAGGCCGCGGCGCAGGCCATGCTCGCGCAACATCGGCGCCAGGATGCCGCGGAGGACGGGCCTCCGCCTGATGGGCCGGGGACGCCGCGGCGGCGGGAACAGGCGCGCCTCACCCGGCTCGAGCGCGACGCCGCGCAGTTGCGCACGTGGCTCGCCGCGCACCCGGACGAGCGGCGGGGCCCAAACGGCGCGGTACGCCTCAGCAACCGGACAGATCCCGACAGTGCCAAGATGCCGACGGGCAAAGGGGTGATCCAAGGCTACACCGCCGTCGCGACGGTGGATGCGGCCCATCAGATCATCGTCGACGCGCAGGCGCATGGCACGGGGAGCGAACAGGAGCTGCTGCTGCCGGTGGTCGACGCGATCACGCCGCATTGCACGCCCGCGACGGTGCTCACCGCGGACGCGGGCTACCATAGTGAGGCGAACCTGCGCGCCCTCGCGGCGCGCGGCCAGCCGGCCCTGATCGCCGATCGCGGGATGCGGAAGCGCGACGCCCGCTTCGCGACGCAGGCGCGCCACCGCGCGAAGCCGGATCCGCTGCACGACAAGTCCGCGCCGGACGCCCCGCGCCGGTACCAGGCGCGCGACTTCACGTACGATCCCGTGCGGCGCACGTGCGTTTGCCCGGCGGGCAAGTCCCTCTATCGGAAGGGGAAGGACCTGGTGGTGAAGGGCTACCGCGGGGCGCAGTTCCGCGGGGCGAAGCGGGACTGCGTGCCGTGTGCGCATCGCGCACGGTGTCTCCGCCATCCTGAGCGGACCGCGACGCGGCAGGTGATGTTCTTCGAGGGCCGTGCCGCCGACCTCCCGGAGACGAGCACGCAGCAGATGCAACGCCTGCTCGACACGCCCGCCGGGCGGGCGACGTACGCGCGGCGCTTCGGCACGGTGAAGCCAGTATTTGCGAACCTGCGCCACAACAAGGGGCTCGCGCGATTCACGCTGCGCGGGCGGGCGAAGGTGGACGGGCAATGGAAGCTCTACTGCCTGGTCCACAACATCGAGAAGCTGGCGAACGCGTGGCTGGCCGCCTAACTGCATGGCGGGAGGCCCCGCGCACCATCGCGCCGCGCCATCACGACTGATCCAACCTCGCGCCACACAACCGGCGGCGTCCGTGGCGGCCGTATGCGAGTTGAGGCAAGGTTATCCTACAGCTTCAACGCCCAAGCTAAGCTGCAAAGGAATCAACTACAGTTTGCGACGCAGCCGCAAACAAATCAACACATCCTTTGGCAGCTTCAGCGCACGCTATACCGAAGTCGAACAACGCAGCCAAACGCGTAATTGAAGCAACGAGTGTGCAGTTCAGGTACCAGCCTCTTCTGCACGACGGGTCCGCAGCCGCAATGGCCGAGGAAGATGTGGCGTGCTGTAACTCCGGTCGGGATGCCAGAGCGAGGCGGCCGGCGTGTGAGCGACTAGTTGGATCTCGCGAGAGCAGTCACCTCGCGACGTGGCCCCTCTCGCCAGCCGACTACGCAGCCGGTAGGTTTGTCTCCGTCACCGCCCTCCACCATGGCTGCGATCGAACTACGCGATCAACTCCAAGCGACGCTTGGCGAAGCCTACACCATCGAGCGTGAGCTCTCCGGGGGTGGCATGTCGCGGGTGTTCCTGGCGGAGGAACGGGCGTTCGGACGCCCCGTCGTAGTGAAGACGCTGTCACCGGACCACGGGGGGGCGGTCAGCGCCGAACGTTTCCGGCGCGAAATCCGCCTCGCGGCATCACTCCAGCAGGCGAACATCGTACCGGTGCACACTGCCGGAGAGATTAACGGAGTGCCGTACTACACAATGCCCTTCGTGCAGGGTGAAAGTCTCCGTGCTCACATCACGAAGTGCGGGCCCCTCCCTGTCTCTGATTCGCTCCGTATCCTCAATGACATCGCGCGCGCACTTGCCTTTGCCCATGAACGGGGGGTCGTACACCGCGACATAAAGCCGGAAAACGTGCTGCTATCCGGGAACACCGCTGTGGTGACCGACTTCGGAATCGCCAAGGCGTTGGAGGCTTCGCGGACGAGCCCTGGTTCTTCGACGCTCACACAGTTCGGCTCCATGCTGGGAACACCGCAGTACATGGCGCCCGAACAGGCAAGCGGCGATCCAGACGTGGATCATCGCGCCGACATATACTCGCTCGGTGTCGTGGCCTACGAGCTGCTCACCGGTTTGAACCGCCCCGGGTTTGCCGGAGGCTCCGAACTGTGAGAGGTTGGAGCCATGAG
>CAZVDJ010000502.1:0-3996 GCA_964626245.1 uncultured Gemmatimonadaceae bacterium | reverse complement strand
GTGCACGCCGCCGCCACCGCCGCGTTGCGCCCCGGACACGCGCTGCGCGATACCCGCGCCGGTGGTGTGCGGCCCCACCCTCGTGCGCCTGACGAGTGACGTGAAGATCGCGCTCGCCGACCGCGTCCTGCGGTATGAGGTCACCGAGACGTTCAAGAACACGGGGAACGGCGTGGCCGAAGCCGACTACGTCTTTCCGCTCCCGCCGGGCGCCGCCTTCGAGGACCTCAAGCTCTCGATCAACGGCGAGCTGGTGGCGGGTGAGACGATGTCGGCCGACAAGGCGCGTGGCATCTACGAGGAAATCGTGCGGCGGCAGCGCGACCCCGCCCTGGTGGAGTGGATGGGGAGCGGGATGCTGCGCA
This sequence comes from uncultured Gemmatimonadaceae bacterium, assembly GCA_964626245.1. Classification (GTDB taxonomy): domain Bacteria; phylum Gemmatimonadota; class Gemmatimonadetes; order Gemmatimonadales; family Gemmatimonadaceae; genus SCN-70-22. Next base: position 3,631 of record CAZVDJ010000502.1, on the reverse strand, counting down.
CGCGCATCTTTCCCATCGCCCCGGGTGAAGAGAAGCAGGTGGTGGTGCGCTACCAGGGGGTGGCCGAGCGTGAGGGCGACGCGCTGCGCATCGACTATCGCCGCGGGAGCGATCCCAACGGAAGCGGCGCGGCGGCGCAGGGGGGCGTTCGCCCGCGCGCGGTCCCGGCGCGCGACGCGCGGGACAACCGCGCTTCGCACGAGGAGGAGGGGGAGTGGTCGCGCGTGCGCCTCGTCTATGCCACGGGACCCAACTACGGGGAGCCGTACTCGCCCACGCACACCCTGCGCTCGCGCGACGAAGGGGGGGTGCGACAGGTCGAGGCGCGCGGCAGCGCCGGTGACGTGACGATCCTCCTCCCGCTGCGGCGCGCGAACTCGGCGGCGCTGAGCGTCCTGGCCCACGCCCCGAACGCCGGGGAGCACGGCTTCGCCCTCATCACCGTCACGCCGCCAGCGGCAAGCGGTCGCACCCTGCCACGCGACGTCACCTTCGTGGTCGACGTGTCGGGGTCCATGGCGGGACGCAAGCTGGAGCAGGCCAAGGCGGCGGGGCTGGCGCTGCTCGAGACGTTGCGCCCGGAGGACCGCTTCCGCGTGGTGGATTTCTCCACCGACGTGCGGACCTTCCGTGACGGCTGGACGCACGGCACGCGTGACCACCTGGCCGAGGCGCGCCGCTACCTGCAGTCGCTGCGCGCCGAGGGGTCGACCAACATCTCGGGCGCGCTGGAGGAGGCGCTGCGGGCCGCACGCGCGCTGGAGCACCCGCGCCACGCGCGGCTGCCGCTGGTGGTCTTCGTGACCGATGGGGAGCCGACGGTGGGCGAGCGCAACGCCGACCGCATCGCCGAGCTGGCGTCGCGCCTGCGCGGGAACGTGCGCCTCTTCTCGGTTGGGGTGAGCGCCGACGTGAACGCATCGCTCATCGAGCAGCTGGCGGTGGAAGGGAAGGGGACGGCGCACTTCGTGCGCGACACGGAGTCGGTGGAACGCGCCGTCGGACTGCTGGCGCGCCGGCTCTCGACGCCCGTGCTGACCAACGTCCGCCTGCGCGCCGACGGGGTGCGCCTGACGCAGGTGCTTCCCGCGGGAGAGCTGGACCTCTTCGCTGGCCAGGACCTGGTGATCCTGGCGCGCTACCAGGGCGACGGCGTGGCCAACCTGCGATTGGAGGGGGAGTCGGTGGACGGCACGGTGGCGTGGGGCACGCGCGCCACCTTTCCCGAGCGCACGCGCGACAACCCGTTCGTGGCGCGCCTGTGGGCGGCGCAGCGCGTGGGGTGGCTGGCGGCCGAGAAGCGCAAGCGGGGCGGCACGGCCGAGATGGACGCCGAGATCAAGTCGTTAGGCGAGCGGTACGGCATCCCCACCGAGTTCTCGTCGTACCTGGTGGTGGAGCCGGGGATGCAGGTGGCGGCGACGGGCGGTCCCGCGGTCCCGGTGCCGGCTCCGCGCCCGCCGCGGCACGATGCCGGCGGCGCCGCTTCGGCCGCGGACGGGAGCCCGCCGGGCGCCCAGGGACGCCCTCGTCGCGACGCGGTGGCCTCCGTCGCCGCCGCCCCGGCGGTCGCCGCGAACGAGGCGCGCTTCGAGGCAGCGCGTGCCGCGGCCGCGCAGCGGCAGGCCAAGTCGGTGGCCGAGATGGACGCGCTGGCCGACGAGCGCGAGGGGGGCGCAGGCACGCGGTCCACGGTGCGCCAGGTGGGGAACCGGCGACTTGCCCTCGTCAACGGGGTATGGACCGATGCACGTTACTCCCCCGTCCTGCGCACGGTGACCGTGAAGCCATTCTCTCCCGCGTACTTCGACCTGCTGCAGCGCCTTCCCGAGCTGGCACCGGCCTTTGCCCTGGGTGACCGGGTGGTGGTGGCCGGGCGCGCGGTGGCGGTGGCCATTGCGCCCGACGGTGTGCAGGCGGTGGAGCGGCTGGACCGTGCCGCGCTGGACGCGCTGGTGCGGGACTGGTAGGGGCGACGCCGTGAAGGACGAGGAGCTGGAGCGGCTGTTCGCGCAGTACCATGCGCCGCTGGTGCGCTACCTCACCCGGCGACTGGGTGACCGCGACTGGGCCGAGGAGGTCGCGCAGGAGACGTTCCTGCGCGCCCTCCGCCAGGAGCAACTCACCAGCGAACGCTCCTGGCTCTTCGCCGTCGCCACCAACCTGGTGCGTGACGAGGCCCGCAAGCACGAGCGCCGGCGCCGTCACCTGCAACTGCTGGCCGAGGAATCGCGCGACGCGGTGGCGGAGCCGGAGGTGACGGCGCTGGAACGTGCGCAGGAGGGGGCCATGGCCCGCCAGGCGGTGGAGTCGCTGGCCGAACGCGACCGCCTGGCCCTCCTGATGCGCGAGGAAGGGTTGGACTACACGGAAATTGCCGAGGCGCTCGGGCTCTCGGTGGGCTCGGTCGGCACGACGCTGGCGCGTGCGCGGCGCCGCCTGGCGGAGACGTACGAGGCGTTGCAGGCCGAAGCGCAGCGTCGCTCAGGAGGGAGCCAATGACACACATCGACGAAGGGACGATCCACGCCTGGCTGGACGGCGCGCTGCCCCCTGACGAGGGGGCGCGCCTCCAGGCGCACGTCGCCGACTGCCCCGCCTGCTCGGCGGCGGTCGCCGAAGCGCGCGGACTGATCGCGGCCTCGTCGCGCATCCTGTCGGCGCTGGACGACGTCCCGGGGGGCGTGATCCCGCGTGCGGAGGCCCAGGGCCGCGTTGCGCCCGGCGAACGGGGCGGCGCGCGCACGAGCGAGGACGCGAGTGGCGCCGACGACCGGAAGGCGCGCGTGGGTGGAATGCGGGACGTGCGTGGTTCCGGGGGAGCAGCCGGCGAGGCGCCGGTCGTGACGCGCGACGGCTTGCCCCGCAGGCGCCCGTGGTACCTGCGCCCGCAGTTCGCCGCCGCCGCGGGGATCGCCTTCGTCGCGATCTCGGCGACGCTCGTGGTGCGGGGCACCGGCAGTCGCTCGGTAGCCGACTTCCAGGGTGCGGCGTTCGATGCGCCGCCCACCGCGGCGGCCGAGGCAAGCACCGGGGCTGCAACCGAGGCAGCAACCGAGGCAACAACCAAGGCACCGGCTGCCGACGCGGCTGCGTCGCCGGCAGGGGCGGCACCCATGGCGGTTCCCATGAAGGCGCTGCAAGCGGATGCGCCTGCGGCCGACTCGGCGGGTTCCCGACGTGCGGGCGCGTCCGCGGTCGCGACGCCGTCGGCGCCCGGCGCGTCGCGCCCCGTGCCGCCGCCACGCGACAGTGCCGCGCGCCCACGCACGCTGACGGCGGACCTCATCACGTCGGCCGAGCGGGCGCGCGTGCGCGGAGAGGTCACGCTGCAGCAGAAGCGAGAGGCCGCGCCCCCGCCAGCTGCAGCTGGCGGCGGACAGCCGGGGAGGTCACCCGAACTGAAGTCGGTCACCGTGACGCGATCGGCCGCCGCCGCGCCGGCAGCGCCACCGCAGCCGAGTCCGTCGCCGGCAGGTCGCTCGCCGCAGCCGGGGGTGGCCGAGGAGGGCCGGCGTACCGCGAACACCCTTGCGACTCCGTCGGCCGCCGCAACCGCGCTGGCCGGCTGCTACCGGCTGGCGGCCAGCGAGGCGTTGCGCCTGGCGGGAGGGGGCGAACGTTGGCAGCT
>CAZVDJ010000501.1:0-3999 GCA_964626245.1 uncultured Gemmatimonadaceae bacterium | reverse complement strand
GCGCCTGCCCGAAACCGTGGGGCGCAGCGGGCTCGACTCGGTGAAGGCCAAGCTCGCCGTGCAGGGGAGGGCCCCGGACTCCGTGACGAGCGCGCTGCTCGCCCGCCGAGGCTACAGCGTGACGCGCTACCAGGGACAGAACGTCGTGTTCAAGGCGCAGGAGCACACGATGAACCTGGTGGGGAAGCGGGCGGCGGTGCAGCGCGACTCGGCGACGCTGGTGGGCGACACGATCCAGTTCAACGACTCGACGAACATCGTCATCGCGCGCGGCGACACGCTCCTGCTCAGCGACCCGTCGCAGGGACAGGACGACATCATGGCGCTGGGGAGCATCCGCTACGACGTGAACAACCGGCGCGGCGTGGTGCGCAACGTGACCACGGCGGTGGAGAGCGGGCAGCGCTGGGTGGTGCACGGCGACATCGCGGCCTTCAAGGGCGACTCGAGCGATGCCGGCCGCTCGGCGTTCTACGCGCGGGATGGATGGCTCACCAGCTGCGAGGAGTTGGAGCCGCACTATCACTTCGCGGCGCGCGAGCTCAAGCTGGTGTCCAAGAACGTGATGGTGGCGCGGCCGGCCGTGCTGTACATCGCCGACATCCCGGTGATGTGGCTCCCCTTCGTCTTCCAGGACATGCGCGGGGGGCGCAAGAGCGGGATCCTGGCGCCGCGCATCGGCTTCAACCAGATCTTCCGGCAGAGCCCCTTCCTGCGGCGCACCATCGAGGACGTGGGCTACTACTTCGCGCTCAGCGACTACTTCGACGCGCAGGTCTCCATGGACTGGCGCTCGGACGCGCGCTCGACGGCGTTCGACCCCGGCTACCTCAAGTTCACGGGGCAGATGCAGTACCGGTGGCGCGACCGCTTCATCTCGGGGACGCTGGCCTCGTCGTACCACTACCTGCGCAACGGCCAGACCAACACGCAGTACTCGCTGAGCCACCAGCAGGAGTTCTCGCAGCGCACGCGGCTCAACGCGACGTTCAACTACGTCACCAACACCACCATCCAGCGGAACATCTCGTTCAATCCGCAGCAGTCGCTGCAGACGATCCGCTCGTCGATGAACTACACGACGGGGCGCGGACCCTTCACGGTGAACGTCGGCGGGACGCAGACGCAGTATCCGGGGCGCTCGCAGCTGGACCGTGACTTTCCGTCGCTGGGGATCACCACCAAGCCGATCCGCGTGGGGGAGAACTTCACCTGGACGCCGGGCGTCACCATCTCCAACTCGCAGAGCTTCGACATCGACCAGGTGGGCGACTTCGGCTTCCGCTACATCCGGGACCCGGCCTCCGGACGGCTGGACTCGCTGCGCATCCGCCGCAACACGCGCCGGACGTCGATCTCGTTCGACACCCCGATCCAGCTGTACGGCTTCAACCTGCGCAACGCGATCCGCATCAGCGACGTGCTGAACGACTTTCCGCAGCGGCGCACGATCTTCACCGACGTGAACGACACCACCTCCAAGGTGGAGCGCGTCTTTGCCCGCGACTACGTGACGGGGCTGGACTGGGAGACCGGCTTCAACCTCCCGTCGTTCTTCCAGGGGACGTGGAACATCACGCCCAACGTCTCCTTCCAGAAGGTGGACGGCCGCTCGCCGCTGATCGTGCGCACGGAACGCACCGGCGGGAAGTTCGTGATGCAGTCGATGCGCCCCAGCTACGGGGTCAGCGTGTCGCCCAAGCTGTACGGCTTCTTTCCCGGGTTTGGCCCGGTGGAACGCATCCGGCACGCCATCGAGCCGCAGGTGACGTTCGCCTACACGCCCAAGGGGAGCGTCTCGAACGAGTTCCTGGCGGCCAACGGCGACATCGCGCAGGGCTACCTGGGGAACAACGAGCAGAACACCGTCTCGCTCGGCTTCTCCACGAGCTTCGAGGCCAAGATGCGCGCGCGCGAGACCGAGGCCGTGGGAGACTCGGCGGCCCCGGCGGCACCGGCGGCGGGCGCCGGCGGGATGGAGGAGTCGCGCAAGGTGAAGCTCCTCTCGCTGACCTTCACCACGCTGTCGTACGACTTCGTGCGCGCGCGCAAGTCGAGCGGCGGGACTGGGCTCAACAACCGAACGTTCGACTATACCGCGCGCTCCGACCTGCTCCCCGGCTTCGACTTCGGGGTGAGCTACTCGCTCTTCCTGGGCGACCCGGTGTCGGACACGGCCAAGTTCAAGCCGTACCGCGAGGGGGTGCGCGGCACGCTCACGCTCGATGCCAACTCGCCGCTGGTGCGCGGGATGGCGCGCATGCTCGGCATCCGGATGATGGATGCGGCGCAGCGGCGGCAGCAGGAGCAGGAGTCGCAGCGCCAGGTCGGCGGGCGCCGCGACGGCGGGCTGGTGGCCAATCGCCCCATCCAGGGGAGCGTGAACCAGGCGGCGCTGCAGGTTCCCTCGGGGCAGGGGTGGCGCGTGAACCTGGCGTACTCCTCGGCGCGAATGCGCCCGCCGGTGGGGAGCAACGTGCAGTCGCTCGACCCCACCATCGTCTGCGAGCAGTACCGGCTGAGCAACCCGCTGGGCTACGATGCGTGCGTCCGCCAGCAGCAAACGTCCGGGTCGCTGACCAACCCCTACGAGAACACGACGCGCGGCGGGACGATCTTCGTCTCCCCGCCGCAGGAGAGCGTGCAGGGGAGCATGTCGTTCCACATCACGGAAAAGTGGGCGGGGCAGTGGCAGACCACCTATGACGTGGTGCGGAACGAGTTCGCGTCGCACGTGGTCTCGCTGCAGCGGGAGCTGCACGACTGGGACGCGATCTTCGCCTTCTCGCGCTCGCCCAACGGCAACTTCTCCTTCAACTTCTTCATCGCCCTCAAGGCGCAGCCGGACATCAAGTTCAACTACGACCGGCCGCAGTTCCCCCGCGGCTACACCGGCAACCGCTCCGTCCAGTAGCGCCCGCCGCCGTTGCGTCCATCCGGCGGGTCCCCGACATTCCGCGCATGACAACCCCCTCCGTCGTCCTCGACGGCCGTTCGCTGCGGGTGGCCGATGTGGTGGCCGTGGCCCGCGGGGGCGCCCCCGCCGCGCTGGCTCCCGACGCGCGCGAGCGCCTGGCGCGCGTGCGCCAGATCGTCGACGGGATCGTCGCGCGCAACGACGTCGTCTACGGCATCACGACCGGCTTCGGCAAGCTCTCCGACGTTGCCATTCCCCCCGACCGGCTGGCCGAGCTGCAGGTGAACCTGGTGCGCTCGCACGCGGTGGGCGTGGGGCCGTCGCTGGCGGAGGGCGAGGTGCGCGCCATGATGCTCCTGCGCGCCAACGTGCTGGCCAAGGGGTGCTCGGGGATCCGCCCGGCGGTGGTCGACCTCCTGGTCGCGATGCTGAACGCGGGGCTCCATCCGTCGGTCCCGGAGCAGGGGAGCGTGGGGGCGAGCGGCGACCTGGCGCCCTTGTCGCACCTGGCGCTGTCGCTGATTGGAGAGTCCACGCTGCGCCGCGGTGCCGCCGAGGGACCGGCAGGCGAGATGCTGGCGCAGGCGGGGCTCTCGCCGGTGACGTTGCAGCCCAAGGAAGGGCTGGCGCTGGTGAACGGGACGCAGGCGCACACCGCGCTGGCGGCGCTGGCGCTGCACGACGCCGGGGTGCTGTGGCGCGCGGCGCACGTGGCCGGGGCGGCGACGCTCGAGGCGTTGTTAGGCACGCCGGTGGCCTTCGATCCGCGCATTCATGACGTGCGCGGGCAGGCCGGGCAGCAGCGCTCGGCGGCATTGCTGCGCGCCCTGCTGTCCGACAGCGAGATTCGCGAGTCGCACCGGCACGGCGACCCGCGCGTGCAGGATGCCTACGCGCTGCGCTGCATGCCGCAGGTGCACGGCCCGGTGCTGGACGCGCTGGACTTTGCGCAGGGGATCGTGGAGCGCGAGCTGAACGCGGCCACCGACAACCCGCTCGTCTTCGAGGATGGCGAGATGATCAGCGGGGGCAACTTCCACGGGCAGTCGGTGGCGATGGTCTGCGACCTGCTGGCCATCGCG
>CAZVDJ010000500.1:0-4000 GCA_964626245.1 uncultured Gemmatimonadaceae bacterium | reverse complement strand
GCGATGGAGGAGCGTCGATGATCACGAGAGCAACCCGGGCCGCCACCGTCGCGGCGCTGGCGGTGGCGATTGCCACGCGCGGCGGCGCGCAGGTTCCCACGCAGGCCCCTGTGATCGATGCGCTGAGCATGCCGGTCCCCCCGGCCATCCCGGTCGTCGCCATCACCAACGCGACGATCATGACCGCGAGCCACGGCACCATCCAGCGCGGGACGATCCTCATCCGCAACGGGAAGATCGCGGCGGTGGGGACCGACGTGCAGGTGCCGCCAGGCGCAACGATCATCGACGGCACCGGCCGCTTCGTCACGCCGGGCATCATCGACGCGCACTCGCACTCGGCCAGCGAGGCGATCAACGAGGGAACGCAGTCGAGCACCGCCGAGGTGCGCATCCACGACGTGCTGCGGCAGGATGGCGTGTCGCTGTACCGGCAGCTGGCCGGCGGGACGACGACGCTCAACATCCTGCACGGCTCGGCCAACACCATTGGCGGGCAGAACGCCGTGGTGAAGCTCAAGTTCGGCCTCCCGGTGGACTCGCTGCGCGTGGCCGACGCACCGCCCGGGATCAAGTTCGCGTTAGGCGAGAACGTGCGGCAGACGTCGCGCGACACGCCCACCCGCTACCCGCGTTCGCGCATGGGGGTGGAGGACTTTTTGCGCGAGATGTTCACCAGGGCGCGCGAGTACCGCGCGGAGTGGCAGGGGTACGAGGCCGCGCGCACGGCGTGGAATCGCGCCAGGCGGGGGCCCGAGCCCATTGCCCCGCGCAAGGACCTGGAGCTCGACGCGCTGGTGGAGGTGCTGGAGGGAAGGCGGCTGGTGCACTGCCACTCGTACCGCGCCGACGAGATCCTGATGATGCTGCGCATCGCGAAGGAGTTCGGCTTCAAGGTGGCGACGTTCCAGCACGTGCTGGAGGGGTACAAGGTGGCCGACGAGATTGCGGCTGCCGGGTCGGGGGCGTCGACCTTTGCCGACATGTGGGGCTACAAGCTGGAGGCGTGGGACGCCATTCCGCACAACGCCGCGCTTATGGCCGAGCGAGGCGTCCTGGTGACGATCAACTCCGACTCGGACGAGCGGGCGCGGCGGCTCTACCAGGAGGCCGCCAAGGCGATGCGCTTTGGCGGGGCGTCGGAGGAGTCGGCGCTGCGCATGATCACGCTCAACGCCGCCATGCAGCTGGGGATCGACAAGCGCACCGGCTCCATCGACGTGGGGAAGGATGCCGACCTGGCGATCTTCAACGGGCACCCGTTCGCACCGGCGTCGCGCGTGGAGATGACGCTCATCGAGGGGCGCACCTTCTTTGATCGGTCCACGGCCCCCACGCTGGAGTGGCTGCTGGAGACGCTGAAGCGCCTGCCACGCATCACGAGCGAGGAGGGGGGACGATGAAGACGACACCGCGCACGACGCGCGCGCGCCTGACGCGCGCGCGCCAGCTGGCGCTTGGAGCGGCGGCGGCGCTGGCCGGCGCAGCGCCGACGCAGGCGCAGGGCGTGACCGCCATTCGCAACGCCACCATCGTCCCGGTCACGGGGCCCCGCCTCACCAACGCCACGTTGGTCATGCGCGACGGACGGATCACCGAGATCGGGGCAAACGTCGCCGTGCCGCCAGGGGCCGCGGTGATCGACGGGACCGGGCTGTTCGTCTATCCGGGCTTCATCGATTCGGGCACTCGGCTCGGCATTACCGAGATGGGAGGTGTTCCCGGCCCCGACGACACGCGCGAGCTGGGTGACTTCAATCCGCAGGACCTCACGCTATCGGCGGTGAACCCGTTCTCGGAGCATATCGGCGTCACGCGCGCCAACGGGATCACCACGGTGATCACCTCGCCGGTCGGCGGGCTGGTGACCGGCGTGGCCTCGCTCATCAACCTGGCCGGCTGGACCGCCGACGAGATGGCGGTGAAGGCACGGGCGGGGATGGTGATCTCGTGGCCGTCGGCCGGTGGTGGCGGAGGGCGCGGGGGCGGCGGATTCCGCGGCCCGCAGCTGACGCCGGCCGAGCAGCGGGCTGCCTACACTCGGCAGGTGCAACAGCTGTACGCCTGGTTCGACGATGCGCGAGGGTATGCCGAGGTGAAGGGGCGGCTTACGGCGAATGGTGCGACGCTGCCGGCGACGTGGAAGACGGATACGAAGATGGAGGCGATGCTGCCGGCGGTGCGTGGCGAGATGCCGGTGATCGTGGAGGCGGAGCAGGCCGACCAGATCCGTGACGCGCTGAAGTTCGCCGACTCGCTCGGTCTCAGGCTCGTCATTCGCGGGGGGCGCGAGGGGTGGCGCCTGGCGGATTCACTCGCGATGAAGAAGGTCCCGGTCATCGTGTCGCCCACCACGTCGGTGCCGCGCGATGATGCGCCGTACGACGAGGTCTTTGCCAATCCCGGGGTGATGGCGCGCGCGGGAGTGCCGCTCGCCTTCCACAGCGGGTCGGCGTCCAGCGCGCGCGACCTCCCGTATCACGTGGGGCTGGCGATGGCGTACGGGCTGGACGCCGACGAGGCCTTGCGGAGCATCACCATCAATCCCGCGCGCATCTGGGGAATCGACAAGGACTACGGGTCGCTGGAGGTGGGAAAGGTGGCCAACCTGATGGTCACCACCGGCGACCCCATCGACATCCGCACGCAGGTGCGCGACGTGTTCGTGAAGGGGGAGCGGCAGAAGTTCGACGACCGGCACACGGAGCTGTACGAAAAGTTCCGGGCTCGGCCCAGGCCCAAGCCGTAGCGCCACCTCGATTGCACCGTCACCTCTACCACCCGCGCATGGATCGTCGACAGTTCCTGGCGTCGAGCGGCACGCTGGCGGCGCTGGTCGCAGCCGCCTGCTCCGGAGCACGCGAGTCGGCCGCGACGGGCGACTCGGCGGCCGGCGGCTCCGCCGAAGCTTCCAATCGTTTGGGAAGCATCGGCGTGCAACTCTTCTCCCTCCCCAAGCTGCTGGAGCAGGACGTGGATGGGGCGCTGGCGATGCTGGCGGAGCTGGGTTACCAGGAGGTGGAGCTGTTCGGCCCGTACGGCTTCAGCACCCCCGCCGCCATCGAGAGCTGGAAGGCGATGGGCGCCCGGCTGGGCTTTACCTCGAGCGGGACGTTCGGTCGTGCACCGCAGGAGTTCCGCGCACTGCTGGAGAAGCACCGCCTGCGCGCGCCGGCCGCCCACATCGAGCTGGTGTCGCTGCTGGAGCAGCCCGACGCCGTGGGTGAGGCGGCACAGGCGCTGGGGCTCAAGTACCTGGGCATCAGCAACATTCCGGCGGAGCGACGCAAGACGCTGGATGACTACAAGCAGATGGCCGACCTGTTCAACGCGATGGGAGGCAAGGCCAAGCCGTACGGTTTCAAGGTGCTCTACCACAACCACGGGTATGGATTGGCACCCATGGACGGGGAAATCCCGTTCCGCGTGCTCATGGACCGCGTGGATCCCGCGGTATTTGCCGCCGAGATGGACCTGTTCTGGACCACTGCCGGCGGCGCCGACCCCGTGGAGTTGCTGCAGGCGTATCCCGCGCACTACCGGCTGATGCACGTGAAGGACATGAAGGAGCGGGCGCGCTTTGCCGGAGACGGCGGCGACGCCTCGCAGTGGATGGCGCTCTTCCCGAAGATGACGACGGCGGGGAGCGGGGTGCTGGAGCTGCCGAAGATCCTGGCGGCGGCCAAGCGGGTGGGGGTGGAGCACTTCTTCGTGGAGCAGGATCTGGCGGAGAATCCGCGGGAGGCGTTGGGGGCGAGCATTCGGTACCTGCGGGGGGTGACGCTGCCGGCGTGACGGCGGTGGGGCGTCGGCCCCGGGTTGGCGCAGGAGCGGGAGCCAAGTTCCCTTGGGCGTGGGGGGCGTTTACATTCCGCGGTCCGCTTCTGGGGGCTCGGTTAGCCCGAGGGGCGGGAGTGGTTGGAGTGCGGCTAGGTAGCTCAGTTGGTAGAGCAGCGGACTGAAAATCCGCGTGTCGGCGGTTCGATTCCGTCCCTAGCCA
>CAZVDJ010000499.1:0-4003 GCA_964626245.1 uncultured Gemmatimonadaceae bacterium | reverse complement strand
GTCGCGCCGGCGGACCCCGACGCGCACGCTGCCGTAGTCGCCGGCGGTGAGCGTGGCCGAGAACTCGCCGGCGAATCCGGTGGTATTGACCACGTCGGCCAGCCGGATGTCGTCGACCCAGAGCTCCAGCGTGTCGCCGCTCACCGGCGGGTCGCCGCCGGCCAGCGAGTCGACGCGCACCATCCCCACCGCCAGCTCCTGCACGGCCGCGAGGTTGGGCGGCGTGACGGCGGGGTCGACGGTGTACACGATGTAGCCGTCCTCGCAGGCGGCGTGTCGCTCGATGCGTCCCGTGGTGGGGAGCCCGCTGCGCGCGATGAGCATGGAGTCGAGCGCGGTGCATCCCAGGAAGGCGTTCCGCCCCTCGAGGAAGGCCGCCTGCAGCCGTGCCCGGAGCGCGTAGAAGCGGTCGAAGCGCACGCGCACCTCGGGGTCCCAGGCATCGCGCGTGTTGCCGCTGCGGGCGTCGGTGCGATAGAGGTAGAAGTTGTCGGCGTCGCGCCCCACCTTCACGAAGCCTTGCAGGTCGCCGCCGTCGCCCCAGCCGCGGCCCCGGCCGCGCATCCAGAGGCGCAGCTCGCGGTAACCCATGAGGTTTCGCTGCCCCTCGGGAAAGCGGAAGTAGGCCTCGGCGCGGGCTCCGAGCGGGAGCGCGGTGGCCAGGAGGCGCAGCGAGCGCTCATTCACCTGCAGCTGGCGGGCGCCGAAGACCGACGAGGCGTCGTCCGGCACCTCGGCCACGCCGGGCGGCGGCTCGTAGAAGATGCCGCGCGTGGAGTCGCGGTCCTGCGTCCCGATGACCGTGGCGATGACGCGGCCGCCACCCAGCGACGCCCGGGCGCCGGCCAGCCCCTCCAGCACCTGGTCGGCGCGCTTGAGCCAGGACGCCCCCACCACGCGCAGGCGCGCCACCGGCGTGAGCGAGAACTGCTGGTCGTCCAGCTGCCTCCCGGAGACCATCGTCAGGCGCACGGCGCGCACGCGGCGAATGAGCGGACCGCCGCCGGTGGAGTCGTCGGGCGAGTTGAAGGGGATGCGCACCTGCACCCAGCAGAGGCGCGAGCCGGCCGGGACGGCGCCGTGCACGTCGGGGACCGAGACGCCGCAGCGCCCCACGCGGGCATAGGTGCGGCGATCGCTCAGGTCGACGATGAATCGGCGCACGCGCTCCAGCTCGCGCTCACCCGAGGTGAAGTTGAGCGCGTTGTCCTGGTCGATGTCCTCCTCGTCGAGCCGCCCGTTGCGCACGGTGCAGTTGTCCTGCGCATCGCCCAGCACGCGCTGGAATCCCCGCCCCAGCGAGCAGGTCGCCACGTTGAAGGCAGTGAACGGGGGCGTCCCGCCAAAGACGGTGAGCGAGTCGACCACGTCGCCGGCCAGGCCGTGGTCGTTGGCGTCGGCGTTGAAGGCGCGCGAGAAGCGATCGCGCTCGCTCCCCAGGACGTCAAAGCCCTGCAGCTTCTTCCCCTTGTAGGTGGAGTCGTTGGAGACGATGGAGAGGGTGTCAGGGGCAAAGGTGACCGAGTTCTCGGACACGTCGCCGAAGTCGAGGATGAGGGTGGGATTGCGCTGCCGGCGGATGCCCGCCGTGTCCACCAGCGTCCAGAACTCCAGCTGCTCGGCGCGCGAGAGGTCGATCCCCGAGCCGCTCCCTCCCTGCCCCAGCACCGTGTGGATCGAGCGCCAGCGACGACCCGGAACGCGGCTCCCGGTGAGCCACCGGTAGCGCTCCCCCGCCGCGTCGAAGAGCCCGCCCACGCCTAACGGGTAGAGGGTGAGCCAGAGCATCTGCTCCGCCGCGGCAAAGCCCACGCCGGCGAGCGTGGCCTGCGGGTCGATCTCGGGGAAGGTGAATTGCACCAGGCGGCCGTCGCGCCCCAGGCCGACGTTCTGGTACGCGAGCGTGGTGGCGCGCGTGGTGTCGAAGGTGGCCGCCCCCAGGCGCTGCAGCAGCGCGCGCCCCAGGGCGGGCTGCGACGAGTACTGCCACTGCGTCTGCAGCAGGTTCACCGTCACCCCGCCATCCCCCTCGAAGCTCTCCACGAAGGCCTGCTGCGAGCTGCGCTGGCGCGGCCGGCTCACCGCGAACTCCGCCTGCACGTCCAGGCGGGCCGGCGCGCGCGACGCGGCACCCGGCCCCCCGTCCGGCGCGCCGGGGAGCGTCCCGAGCAGGCGCGTGAGCCCGGGAAGCTGCCATCCGTAGTTTGCCGACAACCCCGCCACCACCGACGCCTGCGGCTCGAAGCCCAGCGGCGGCCGCGTGAAGGTGGTGCGCTGCGACTGCGAGATCGCGACGAGCGAGAGCTGCCCGCCGGGGAGCTTCCACTGGGAGCTGAGTCCCACGATCGACGTGGGGACGGTGGCAAAGAGCGGGTTCTCCTCGTAGCGCGCCACGATGCGCCGTTCCCGCACGATGAGCGTGTCGGCCCCCAGCAGCTGCACGCGCCCCAGCTCGTAGTCGATCTCGTAGTCGATCCCCTTGACCAGGGGGCGGCCGTCCATGGTGAGCCGCTCGCTCCCCGGGCGCACCTGCACCGAATTGAGCGCGATGGTGCCGAGCGACCCTCCACCGTCGGTGCGGTACTTCACGCGCAGGCGGTAGTAGGACTGCGGGCGCTGCGGCGTGTACAGGTACTCCGACGGGGTGCGATAGATGGTGTCGTTTGCCGCCACCTCGCTGGGGCGCGCCAGCCCCCGGCGCGAGAACGGCTCCAACGACGGGAAGACGACGAACTGGTCGCGGAAGATCCGCTGCCCCGGCAGGTTGGCCACCAGGAAGTTGGGATCGTTGGGGCGCGGCCAGAGCCGGTTCTCCCAGTCGAAGGTGGTGGCGTTGGCCAGCTGCGCGAGCCCGAAGAGCTGCAGGTAGCTCCCCGCCGTGCCGCCGGGGGGCTTTTCCTGGTCGGCACTGGTGCCGGCGACGATGCGCAGCTGCACGCTCTCGCGCCGCACGTCCTCGCCCCCCAGGCGGTAGACGGAGCGGATCTCCCGGCGAAAGGCCGGGTGCTGCGGGGTGACCTGCGGGTCCCAGAGGAGGTTGGCCCACTGCTCGCGTTCGGTGGTGAACTCCAGGTCCGGCGTGCCGCCCACCTGCGCCAGCACCGTGTCGCGCCCCGCGATGCGCACCGAGTAGGCCACCACCAGCCGCTCGTTGTTGAGCGCCAGCGGGCGCACCAGCGCGATCCAGAGGAGCGACGGGTCGACGTAGTAGTCGATGTGTTCCCGCAGCAGCTCGTAGACCTGCCCCGGCCGCGAGAGCGGATCGCCGATGATGCGGAAGCGCGGGCCGTTGGGGTTGGGGGGCTGGCCCCCGAGGATGAGACGGTAGACGCGCAGCCGCGCCGGGCGCACCGTGTCGGGGAGCGACGCCGCCAGCTGCTGCATCTGCGTCGCGTTGAGGATGTCGATGTTGGGGTAGCTCGCCCCCAGCCGCTCGGGATCGACGGTGAAGAAGAAGCGGCGCGGCTCGATCTGGTGGTCCTCCACTTCGCGTTCCTGCTCCTGCGTGGTGCGCCGCCCCAGCGTGAAGACCTGGTCGCGCACCACGTTCCCCTTCTGCTGCGCGGCGATGGCCGTGAGCTGCATGCGGCCGAACTGCGTGATCGCCTGCACACCGAAGTTGCCGCTTGGAATGCCGGCCGAGATGAAGCGCGAGGGGGGCGGCGTGAAGAAGACGTTCCCCACCTCCACGCGTTGCAGCCGCGACGTGGGGGTCCCCCGGTAGGCGATGGCCACCTGGTTGGAGCCGTCGAACTCGCGCTGCGTGTCGTAGTCCACGTCCACGGAGACGCGGTCGGCAAAGCCGCCGCTGGTACGCAGCCCGAACTGCGCGTCGAACGCGGGGACGAAGGCCGACTTGCACGTGAAGCCGACGGAAAAGAGCTGGTTGGCGGCGCAGCGGTCGTTCTGCGTGCGCTCCATCTTGGTCTCCAGCCGCGCGGAGAGATCGATGGAGAGATCCGAGAGCGGGGCCAGGAGCGCGCCGAGCCGCTGGGCGAGCGAG
>CAZVDJ010000498.1:0-4016 GCA_964626245.1 uncultured Gemmatimonadaceae bacterium | reverse complement strand
AGACTGGTCCGCGACCAGGATGATGAGCCAGGTGATGGGGAGCGCGATGACGACCAGCGCCCCCACCAGCGTGATGGCCGCCGCCAGGTCCACGTGCATGGCCCGCTTGAGTCGCTGGTAGACCGGCGAGCAGACCACGTACAACACCAGCGCCCCCAGCAGGCCCGGGGCAAAGGGGGCGACGCCGATCACGATTGCCAGCCCCAGCAGGGCTATGACCAGCGCCGCGCGCTGCTGCCGCGAGTGCAGGAAGTCCATCGGCGCCGCTGGCCGGGGTCAGCTCGCGGGACGCAGGATCTTCTCGCGGTCGCGCAACTCGGCCTCGATGCGCCCGCACATCACGTCGCACAGCCGGAAGATGTCCTTGTCGGCCAGCGAGTAGTACACGAAGAGTCCTTCCTTGCGACGCCGCACGAAGCCCAGCGTGTGCAGCTGCGCCAGGTGCTTCGAGACGTTGGCCTGGGACAGCTCCGTCTCGTCCACCAGTTCCCCAACCGTGCGCTCGCCGGGCCGCAACGCGTTCAGGAGCCGCAGTCGCGCCGGGTCGGCCAGCGCCTTGAAGCGCTCGGCCACCAGGGTCAACAGCTCGGGCGACATCGACTTGGGCATCAGGGGCTCTCCTTCGCCACATCCGGGGGAGTGCGGACACGCGCACGCGTGAGACATAACATACTCACCTAGGAATGTTCTACCACCCGGGGCTGCCAAACGCGGCCCCCGGGATTCCCTCACCGCGGAGTTTCCATGGTCCGCCAGACCACCCCCTACGGACTGGGCGTCACCGTCCCCCTCCCGTACGACCTGGCTGTGGCACGCACCCGCGAGGCGCTCGCCGGCGAGGGCTTCGGCGTCCTCACCGAGATCGACGTGCAGGCGACCCTTCGCAAGAAGCTCGACGTCGACTTCCGGCCGTACATCATCCTTGGCGCCTGCAATCCGCCGCTGGCCCACCGCGCCCTCACGGCCGAGCGCGACATCGGCCTCCTCCTTCCATGCAACGTCGTCGTCATGGCGGGCGACGCCGAGGGCACGAGCATCGTGACGGCGATGGACCCCGTTCCGGCACTCGCGCTCACCGGGCGCACGGACATCGCTCACGTCGCCACCGAGGTGCGCCAGCGCCTGGAACGCGCGCTGACGCGCGTCGAGGGCGGCGGCGCGGCCGGGTAGGCCGTCCATCCCACCCTCCGCGCGCCGCCCGCGGAGTGCACGGTGCCGCCTACGTTCGGCGGCAGCCGAACCATCCGGCACGCGCCAGGACGCGCTCGAGCGGACAGAAATGGGTGAGGCTCGACTGGATCAGGTTGAATCCCACGAAGGCGGTGAAGGCAAGCCACCAGGGATTCACCCAGGCGCCTAACGCCACGGAGAGGAGGATGAAGGTCCCGGCGAAGCGCCGGATCACGTTGTCGTTGCACATCGGCTGGCTCGTTGAAGGAGGGAGGGGCCGTCGCGCCGCGCGACGGTCAGAAGTAGTCCTCGGTCGGCATCACTGCGACGTGGAGGTGCTCGCCCTCCACCGCACCGGCCCGGTAGGCGAGGACCGCGTCGCGCAGTTCCCGCACGCGGCCCTCGGGGACGATGGAGAGGAAGACCGTCGCCGTTCCGGGCCACGCGCGCGTCCCTTCCATGCGACCCGTCGTCCCCGCCCCGCGCGCGTTGGTGAACTCGGTGTAGCCTGGCGCATCATGCGCCTCAAGCAGCGCCGCGATGCGCTGCGGCATCGGTCCGCTGTAGATCAGCAGCAAGAGCTTCATGGGTGGCTCCGGTGCGGCGGTGCATCAGCTCCCAGTACAGGAGCGGCACCACGATCATGGTGAGGAGGGTGGCGACAATGGCGCCCGACATGAGTGCCACCGCCAGCCCCTGGAAGATCGGGTCGAGCACCATCACCACTCCGCCGATGACCACGGCGGCGGCGGTGAGGGCGATGGGGCGGAAGCGCACGCTCCCGGCCTCGATCACCGCCTCGCGTAGCGAACGGCCGCGCGCTTCGGCGAGTTGGATGAAGTCCACCAGCAGGATCGAGTTGCGCACGATGATCCCCGCCAGTGCGATCATCCCGATCATCGACGTGGCGGTGAAGAACGCCCCCGTCACCGCGTGCCCCGGGAGGATCCCGATGAGCGTGAGCGGGATGGGCGCCATGATCACCAGTGGCGTCGTGAACGACTGGAACCATCCGACCACGAGGACATAGATGAGGATGAGCACGGCGGCGAAGGCGATCCCGAGGTCGCGGAAGACCTCGATCGTCACCTGCCACTCACCGTCCCACTTCATGGCCAGCTCGTCCACCTGCGCAGGCTGCACCGCGTTGTACCTGGCGATCTCGGCACCGTTGATGCGCACCTGGTCCAGCTTCTCGTTCATCGCCAGGATCGCGTAGACCGGCGATTCGATCGCTCCCGCCACGTCACCGGTGACGTAGATGACCGGGCGAAGGTTCCGGCGCACCCGCACCGACTCGCGCGCCCCCTCGTCCACCGTCACGAAACGCCCCAGTGGCTGGGGCCCGGTGGCGGTCGCCACCGGAAGCGCCAGCAGCGCCTCGACCGACGAGCGGTCACGCAGGGCCAGGCGTGGCACGATGGCCGTCCCCTCGCGGGCCTCCGCGCGCGGGGCGATGCCGGCCGGCGCGCCGGACAGCGTCAGGTAGAGCGTCTGCGTGATCTGCTCCACGCTCGCGCCGCTGCGCGATGCCAGGATGCGGTCCACGCGGAACGTCCGCTTCGCCTGCGGTGCGTCCACCGACCAGTCCACGTCCACCACGCCGGGTGTCGTCTCGAAGATCGACTTCACCTGGCTCGCGGCGGCGATGCGCACGCTGTCGTTTGGCCCGTAGATCTCGGCCACCAGCGTCGACATCACGGGCGGTCCGGGCGGAATCTCGGCCACCTTGATCGAGGCGTCGAAGCGCCGGGCGATCGAGTCGAGCGCCGGACGCACGGCGACCGCGATGTCGTGCGACTGCCGGTCTCGTTCCTCCTTGCCCAGCAGGTTCACCTGCACGTCCACCACGTTGGCGCCGCGCCGCATGAAGTAGTGCCGCACCAGCCCGTTGAAGTTGAAGGGCGCCGCCGTGCCCGCGTACACCTCGGTGCTCCGCACCTCGGGAATCGTCCGCAGGTACGCCGCCATCGACTCGCCTAACGCCTGGCTCGTCTCCAGCGTCGCGCCCTCCGGCAGGTCGGCAATGACCTGGAACTCGCTCTTGTTGTCGAACGGGAGCATCTTCACCTGCACCGCCTTCACCGCCAGCAGCGCCATGGAGCCGACGAGCATCAGCACCGTCGCGCCGTAGAAGGCGTAGCGGCGCCCGGTCCGCTCGATCAGCGGCGTCATGAGGCGCGCGTAGAAGGCGCCGAACTTCCCCCCCTCCTCGGGTTCGTGCGCGCGGTCGACCTTCACGGCCAGCCTGGTCACGTGACCGCGCAACAACTTGAGCGCGATCCACGGCGTCACGATGAACGCCACCGCCAGCGAGGCGATCATCGCCACCGACGCCCCCACCGGGATGGGCCGCATGTACGGTCCCATCATCCCGGACACGAAGGCCATCGGGAGGATCGCCGCAATCACCGTGAGCGTCGCGAGGATCGTCGGATTCCCCACCTCGTCCACCCCTTCCACCGCCGCCACCTCCGGCGTGCGGTCACCCCGCACCATGTGGCGATAGATGTTCTCCACCACCACGATGGCGTCATCCACCAGGATCCCGATGGAGAAGATGAGGGCAAACAGCGTGATGCGGTTGAGCGTGTAGCCCAGCGCGTAGTACACGAACAGGGTCAGCGCGAGCGTGACGGGTACCGCCACGAGCACGACCATCGCTTCGCGCCACCCAAGGAAGAGCCCGACCAGCAGGGTGACCGACACCGTCGCGATGATGAGGTGCAGGATCAGCTCCCGGGCCTTCTCGCCGGCGGTCTCGCCGTAGTCGCGCGTCACGCGCAGCGTCACGTCCGAGGGGAGGATGCGTCCACGCGCGCCCTCGACCCGCGCTTCCACCGCAC
>CAZVDJ010000497.1:0-4017 GCA_964626245.1 uncultured Gemmatimonadaceae bacterium | reverse complement strand
TCGTCCAGCGCCCGGGCGATGGCCGCCGGGTCGGGCATCATGGTGCGCAGCCCGGAGAGCTGCGCCACGATGAGCTTGCGCTGCTCGCGCACCAGGTCCTGCGCCCCGCGGAGCTTCTCGTATCCCAGCACGCGGGAGAGGAACTGCGCGCGCTCCGACGGCCCCATGGCCGCCATCACGTTGAGTTCCTTCTGCCCGGTGAAGTACGTGTTGAAGAACTCGGCGCGCGTCATCCCCAGGCGGCGCTGCAGCGCCTCGCTCACCGAGGACAGCGAGTTGGCAATCGGCTGGTCGGCGCCGTCGAGGAAGAGCTCCGCGCTGGTGAGTCCGCGCACCACGCGGTAGCGGTGCCCCGCCAGCTCGAAGTCGAGCTCCACGCGCACGGGGGCGCGCGCCGCCGCGCGCGAGAAGCGGATGGAGTCGCGCGTGCCGCGCGCCGCCCCCTGGCCGTACAACGCCCACGCAATCGCCTCCAGCAGCGTCGACTTTCCTGCCCCGTTGGGACCGATGATCCCGGTGAGGCCGAGGTCGAATTCGAGGCGCGTGTCCGCGTGCTGCCGGAAGTTGACCAGGTGAAGCGAGTTGAGCCTCACGCGTCCCCCTCGGAGAGCACCCCCACTCCCGCCGTCACCGCCGCCTCACGCTGCCCCGCTTCCGTCAGGTAGTACAGGCCGCGTTCCACCAGGCGCTCGCGATCGATGTCGGCGGGGAGCGGTCGTCCCTGCAGCTTCTCGCGCACCGTCTCGGCGAGCGACGGCCGGCGGCCGGCGCTCCCCTGCCCCACGGTAGTCCGCAGCAACTCGGGGCGCCGCGTGTCGAGGTGAAAGTGCAGCGCGCGCCTCTTGAGCTCACGGAGGAGCGCGTGGTCGATCTCGCGCGCCACGTGGCGCGGCACGTCGTGCACCACCTGGCGCACGATCTTGTCGTCGATGCCCCCGGCCACGCGGGCCACGTTGCCGCGGATGGCGGCGTCGATGTCGGCGGCGGTCATGCCGCGCCCCTCGATGCGCGGCAGGTCGACGAGGGGGCGGGCCGGCTTGATGGGGTGGAAGGTGCGCTTGCCCGTGGCGAGGTCGAACTCCAGGAACCCCTTGCCGGGGAGCTTGGCCGCCTTCTCCTCCGCCAGCTCGCCCCACGGGTTGGCGCTGGTGTACTCCAGGGAGCCGGAGTAGTAGGCGTTAGGCGCCAGCTGCCGGAAGACGTGGTAGTCGCCAAGTGCGACGTACTTCCAGCGAGTTGGTGCCAGATCGTCTTGTGAGATGTCGGCGCCTAGCCGATCGACGCCTCCCACCGGCAAGACCTCGGTGATGAGACCGTGCAGCACAAGAACGTTGATTCCGAACGCTGGATCGGGCTCTAGCATCAGATTGCGCGCGGCGCGCGGTCCCGTGGACGGCACCGCCAGGATGGAGAGGTCCCGCTCCGGGAACGACAGGCGCTCGGCACCAGCATCCACCACGTGGATTCCGAGCGGCGTGAACAGCCGCAGGATGCACCCCGTCTCCGCGGCGCGCGGCGCGTCGTGATTGCCCGCCACCATCACCACGATGGCCGACGGCAGCTCGCGCATGAGCCGCGAGAACTGCGCAAAGGCGTGCAGGATGGCCGGGTTTGGCGGCCGCACGTTGTGAAAGACGTCGCCCGCGATGACCACCACGTCGGGCGCCAGCGCGATCACCCGGTCGATCACCCCGCGAAAGACTGCGGCGATGTCCGCCTCGCGCTGGTTGATACCCGTGGCGGTCTGCCGCTGGAACTGCCGGTACCCGAGGTGCAGGTCGGAGAGATGAACGAGGCGCATGGGCGGCGGAAATATACGGGCGGGCGAGAGTTACCGCCCCAGCGCTCCTCATCCGTTTCCGGACGCCGAAGGCGCTACATGACGCGCATCCACTGCGTGATCTGCATGCGAACGCGCATCGGCCCCGCATCCTTCCCGCGCCCCGACACCAGCGAGCGCAACGCGATCACGGTGCGTGCGTCGGCAATCCACCCCCGTCGCCGGTCCAGGATCAGGTGCGCGCCCACCGTCCCCGACGTCTGCACGAAGTTCCCCTCGCTCGCCCCCCCCTTCATGGGACCGGAGCGCACCAGCCGCCCCTTCATGGACAGGTAGGCGTACTCGCCGGTGCGGGAGAGCGAGTCGAACCGGAAGGTCGCCGTGAGCGTGGCGTTCGACCGGCCATCGGGGGCGGCCGCCAGTGGAATGTCCACCGAGCGATTCCACGTCGCCCCCGGAGCCACCGCCTCGCGCGGCAGCGTCGCGGGAAGCTGTGACAGGAGCGACCCCACGGTGGGCCCCGCCCAGGCGTCGGCCCCCGACAGGAGCATCGCCCCGTCGGGCGCCACGCGGAATCGCACGCGTTGCCCCTGCAGCGCTCGCGCCTGTCGCAGGACGTCGGAGTCGAATCGCCCGGGGCTGTCGACGCGCACCGAGTCGGCGACTGCAATCACCGTCGCCCCCTCCAGGTCCACCGACTCGACCGACAGGCGGGCCAGCATCGACAGCGAGGTCACGTCGGAGGCGGTGGAGTCGTCGCCCTGCCGCCGCACCACCCCCATCTCGATCGTCTGGTCGAGCCGCAGGTGCAACTGGTCGCCAGGTCGCGGGCGCAGCTGCAGCACCAGCGGCGCTGGAGCGGCCAGCGCCGTCCCCCCCTGGGCACGCAGCGGGCGCGCGGCAAGGGCGCCGGACGCCGTCGTGAGCCCAACCCCCACCATGATCGCCAGCGATCGACGCATCACGACGTCCCGTACGGATCGTCCATCGGGACCGCGCGCAGCGGACGTACCGCGGCCGGGGTCACGGCCCGCGCCGCGGCGACGGACCGGAACTGCGCCAGGAAGTGCGCGCGCACGTCGGCGGGGCGCTCGCGCAGGGTACGATCGCGCGCGCGCAGGATCTCGTCCTCGCCATAGAAGCCGTCGAACACCGTGGCAATGGCCGCCAGCGTGAGCGACGGGTCGAGCGCTCGCAGCTGCCGGACGACCGCCTCGGCCAGGGTGGGCGGTTCCGACGGCGGAAAGCGCTCCGCCCCCTCGCGCCCCGAGAGGACGGCGGGACGCGGAAAGCGCACGAAGACCGGTTGCGCGAAGTGCGGGTGACGCACCATCAACTGCCCCTTGGTGAGCGTCGCGAGCTTGGTGCGCGTGGCGGGACCGAGGACCGAATAGCCCGGCGTCGCCAGCTCGTCGGGATCCATGCGCCCGTAGATCGCCGTCCCCGAGTTCCCCACCACCCGCCGGTGCACCTGCGAGCGGAACTGCTGCGCGCTGAACAGGACGAGCCCCAGGTAGCGTCCGCGCTCGGCCAGGTCCAGGAGCATCTTCCGGACATAGGTCTCCGGTCCGTCGGCCGGCGCGTACTTGTTGAGCTCATCGACGAAGACGATCAGGTGGTCGACGCCGAGGGTGCGGCGCTCGAGGTGGTCGCGCAGCTTGGAGACGACCCGGGCGAAGATCAGGTCCTGGGCATCCTCGTCCAGGTTGGCGACGTCGATGACATACACCGACCGGTCGGCAAAGCTCCCGAAGGGGAGGTCGGCGGCGTGCCCGTCGTTGGTCACCAGCCCCTCGCAGCGCGTGGCGATGTTCACCAGGCGGTTGCGGACCTTGCGGATGGTGGCCACGTGATGGGTGCGCCACTGCTCGCGATTGCTCCCCTCCATCGCCTCGATCAGGTCGCGGAAGAAGGCGTCCAGTTCCGCGAAGGAGCGCACCGCGTACTGCCGCGTCCCCAGCAACGGGTCGCTGAAGGGCTGGTCCACCACGCGCGTCGCGACGAAGTCGATGAGCGCATCGGCCTTGGCATCGATGTCCTCTCGCGTCAGCAGGACCTCCGCGAACTGGATCACCTCGCGCAGGCCCCACGTGAGCGGCGAGACGTTGTGCTGCAGCGCCGCGTTTGATCGCAGCGTGTTGAGCGTGAAGCCGCGTGCCGTGTAGGGGGCGAAGTAGTGCACCTGGCGGAACGGCTCGGCCGGCACGCCCAGTCGTTCGTACAGCCGGCGGTCCGCG
>CAZVDJ010000496.1:0-4018 GCA_964626245.1 uncultured Gemmatimonadaceae bacterium | reverse complement strand
CTTCGGGCTCTTCGTGGAACAAGCCGTCGCCCTGCGCGACCGGCTCTTCCTCACGGCGGCGGTGCGATCGGACCAGAACTCGGCGTTCGGCACGGAGTTCCAGCGCGTCTTCTACCCGAAGTTCAGCGCCTCGTGGCTCGTCTCCGACGAGTCGTTCTGGCGGGCGCCGTCGTTCCTCAACACCATGCGCTTCCGGTTTGCCTACGGCCAGTCCGGCGTGCAGCCCGGCCCCAACGACGCCCTGCGCTTCTACACGGCGAACACCACCAACATCGCCACCGTCGACCAGCCCACGGTGACGTTCGCGTCGCTCGGCAACCCCAGCCTCAAGCCGGAGCGATCGGCCGAGCTCGAGACGGGGTTCGAGGCGCAGATGCTCAACTCGCGCGTCACGCTCGACGTGACGTACTACAACAAGCGCACGCAGGATGCACTGATCGAGCGCATCGTGCCGCCGTCGTGGGGGACGGTGACACGCCAGCTGACCAACCTCGGGGCGGTTCGCAACACGGGGTGGGAGTTCCAGGTGAACATGCTGGCCCTCGACAAGCGGTGGCTGGGATGGGACCTCAACATCTCCGGCTCGCTGAACGACAACAACGTCGAGAGCCTGGGCGACACGCCGCCGCAGATCGGCACGGCGTCGCGCATCGTGAAGGGATACCCGATCGGTGGGCTGTGGGCGCCGCCCATCACCGGGTGGGAGGACAAGAACAAGGACGGGATCCTGACGTACTTCGCCGATCCCACGCGGAACGAGGTGTTCGTGGGTGACTCGGCGATCTTCCGTGGCTACTCCACGCCGCGCTACATCGCCACTCTCATCTCGGGGTGGGAAGTGCTCAACCGGCGCCTGCGGGTGCAGACGCTCTTCGACTATCGCGGTGGCCACAAGTGGTACAACGACACGGAGCGCATCCGCTGCCAGCGTCCCAACTGCGGCGGGCGCAACAACCCCACCTCGCCGTTCAACCTGCAGGCGGCCAACATCGCGCGCCTGGAAATGCCGATCCAGACGCTCGACGGCTACTTCCAGCCAGGGTCGTTCGTGCGGCTGCGCGAGGCGTCGGTCCAGTACACCTTCTCGCCCAACCTCGCTGCCCGCCTGCTCAGGGCCAGTACGGCATCATTCGTGGTGAGCGCGCGCAACCTGGCGGTCTGGACGAACTACCCCGGCACCGACCCGGAGACGGCGTTCAACTTCACCAGCGGAACTGACGTGCCGGCCGACTTCCAGACGCTGGCTCCCACGAGCTATCTCGTCTTCCGCCTCAATCTCGGCTTCTAACCCTTGGGAGCTTTCATGCGATTCCAGATTCGCCTGCGTGCGCGCTCCCTCAGGAGTGTCGCCGCGGTCCTGGCCCTCGCGGCGTCCTCGGCATGCTCCAGCGTGACCGACTCGCTGCTCGAGGTGACGGATCCCGACATCATCAACCCCGCCGACACCAAGTCGTCGGAGGGGGCCATCGGCCTTTCCAACGGGGCGCTCGATGCGTTCCGGAACATCACGGCGGGAAGTGAGTCCACCTGGCTGTTCGGTGGGCTCCTGGCCGACGAGTGGTCCACCTCCTCGACCTTCCCCCAGAACGACCAGACCGACCAGCGCCGCATCGAGGAGAACAACTCCCAGGTGACGGCGATGCTGTACCGCCTCTATCGGTCACGCATTCGGACCACCGAGGCGATCCGCGCCCTCGCGGAGTACCGCCCGGAGGACCGGGTGCGCCGCGCCGAGATGTACTTCGCCCGTGGCTTCACCGAGGCGCAGCTGGCGCAGGACTTCTGCAACGGGATTCCGTTGTCGCAGCTCGTGGACGGCGTGGGTACTGACGGCGCGCAGCTCTCGGTCGCCGAGGTCTTCGGCCGCGCGATCGCGTCGTACGACAGCGCGCTCGCGTTCGCCAACGGCAGCGACGCTGCGAGCGTTGCGATCGCGCGCGCGGCCCGCATCGGGAAGGCGCGGGCGCAGCTCGGGGTCAATCAGGTCGCCGAGGCAGCGGTCACGGTGGCCGGCATTGCCACCTCGTACACCTACACGCAGACCTTCGCCCTGACCACCGGCACCAACACCATCTGGGGGCAGGGTTTCTCGGCGGGGCGGTACGTGGTGGGTGATTCTGCCGAAGGAAACTCGCGCAATATCCTGGTGCGCAACGCCATTCCCTTCGTTTCCCGCAACGACCCACGCCTGCCCGTGCAGGTGCTCAGCTCGCTCGGGCAGGATGGCTTGACGCGGGTGCGACGCACCGCGCTCTATGGCCAGCTGACGGCCGTTGACGTGGTGAACGGTATCGACGCACGGATGATCGAGGCGGAAGCCGCACTGCGCGCCGGCAACGTCACGCAGTTCCTGGCCATCCACAACACGTTGCGGGCAGCGCCACCCGCCTTGGCCACCGTGCAACCGGCGGCCATGCCCCCACTCACCGACCCGGGAACCACCGCCGGGCGCGTCGACCTGCACTTCCGTGAGAAGGCGTTCTGGACCTTCAGCCGTGGGCAGCGGCTGGGTGACATGCGTCGCCTCATTCGCCAGTACGGTCGAGCGGCGACTGATGTGTTCCCGGAGGGCATCCACTACAAGGGCGGGACGTACGGCCCCGACGTGAACCTCCCGATCGTGACCGACGAGCGGAACAACCCCAACTTCAAGGGGTGCACCAACCGCAACGCCTGATCGCGGCGCGCGGATCCTGACCCAGGAGTGCATGTCCGGCGGCCCGCGAATGCCAGTTGGCGTTCGCGGGCCGTCCGCTTTCCTGACGCCGCTCCGCACGCAGTTCGTCGTTGGCCGCAGCCGGCAAAGCGGGACAGTACCTAAGGACGGGCGGCGGCAGGCGGCCCACGCACCGGGGGGCCGTGGCCCGGGGCCGGAACCCGCCCGATCGAGCGGAGACACCTAGCGGCGGGCAGAGCACGGCGAAATAGTAAGGCATGCCATCTGCTCCCCTCCTTCCGGCCGGCGAACTCCCCATGGTCGGGCGCCGGTCCGAGCTCGAGTTGCTGCGGCTGGCGCTGGACGACGCGGTGGAGGGACACGGGCGAACCGTCTTCGTGACGGGCGACGTGGGGGTCGGGAAGACGCGGCTTGTGCAGCAGCTCTCGCAGGAGGCAGCGCGACGCGAGATGCTGGTGGCCAGCGGAAGCGCGTACGCGGCGGAATCGGGAGTCCCCTACGGGATCATCTCCGACGCGCTGGTCCCCGTGCTGCGGGCGCTGCCGCCCGGGGCCCTCACCGTACTGGCGCGTGGCACCGAGCGAGAACTCGGAACCATCCTGCACGGGCTCCCCATCGGCCGCGAGCCCACCGCGCCGGCGTCGGCCGACGAGGATCGCAAGGCGCGCCTGCTGTGGGCCTTTGCGCAGTTCCTGGGGCGGCTCGCCGAGCGGCAGCCGCTGCTCCTGGTGATGGAGAACGCGCACTGGGGTGACGCCTCGTCGCTGGAACTGCTGCACTTCCTCGCGCGCCAGCTGCGGCACTTCTCCATCCTGCTCCTCGTGACGTGGGCAGACGAGGGGCGCGAGCTGCCGTCGGCGCTCCGCACGCTCGAGCGCTCACTCACGGGACGCGGCGAGGCCACGCTCCGCCGGCTGCCGCCGTTGTCGCGCACCGACGTGCGCGACCTGCTGGTGCGCACCTTCGAGCTGTCGGGCGAGGGGACCACGGCGCTGGCCGAGCGGCTGCACGAGCGCACCGGGGGGAACCCGCTCTTCGTCGACCAGCTCGTCCGTCACCTCATGGCCGCGGGCGCCATCACGTGGGACGGCGGGCGCTGGCAGCTGGCGGAGGTGGCCGACCTGGGATTCCCGGCCACCATTCGCGAGGCGCTGGACGAGCGGCTGGCGGCGCTGGACCCGTCGGCGCGGCGCGTGGCCGACGCCGCGTCGGTGCTGGGGAGCCGGGCCCCGCTCCCGTTGCTGCACGCGGTCTCCGGGCTGGCCCCGCATCCGTTTGCCGACGCGGTGGAGGTCCTGTGTGCCCAGCGCATCCTGCGCGAAGTGGAGGAAGGCGCGGTGC
>CAZVDJ010000495.1:0-4018 GCA_964626245.1 uncultured Gemmatimonadaceae bacterium | reverse complement strand
GTCGCGGTGCTCTTCATGATCCCCGCCGGAGCAGGGGCGGCCGTTGCGGCGATGGAGTATCGGGACCGGCAGGTCGTGCTCGCACCCGATGGCTACTTCCCGTTAGGCGTGCGTGACACCGCATCGGTGGAGATGCGCCTGGGGCGCGGCGCCTGCTTCGGCACCTGTCCCATCTACGACCTCGTCATCGGTGGTGACGGCCTTGTGCAATTTCGTGGCGGCGACCACGTCGACTCGCTTGCGCCGTCCGCCACGCGCCTCACGCGCGCCAAGGTTGCGGCGCTGTTGCGGGCGTTCGAGCGTGTGGACTACCTGTCACTCGGCGACTACTCGTCCGCGTCGTGTCACGACATCACCGACGCCCCCAGCGTGCGGACGTCGCTGCGCGTCGACGGCCGGGTGAAGGTGGTGAATCACTACGGTGGCTGTGCGCGCGCACCCGAGGCGCTGAGCCGGCTGGAGTGGCGCATCGACAGCATCGCGGCCGTACAGCGATGGGTGGGAGCGGGTGGTGCCACGAGGCGGGCGTCGATGCCCTAACGGCAAGGGGTGGAACGGCGCCACCACGGACGCACCCGGCCTGTGTGCGATCTGTGTGCGCCTTGCGTGGCCGCAACAGCGAGCGACCGAGGACGTAGGGGAGGCTCCCTGCGCGCCGCCGCCCGCCCCTGATGACCTGCACCGGCAGGGGGCGCGGCGCGAATGCCCTCACGACCACCCCCTGGAGACTCCCCATGCGACGCCTTGTATTGCTCGCCGGATCGCTCACACTGCTCGCAGTTCCCGTCGTCGCACGCGCGCAGGCCACCTCACCGCTTCCGGCCGACTCGCTCGAGCGCGGGCGCGCCGCCACGCGCTGGCTGGTAGCGGGGGCCGTGGACAGCCTGTGGGCGGCGGTGATTCCGACCGAGCGCGGGATCTTCACGTCGCGCGAGTCGCTGGCGCAGGCGATCCTGACCTTCGCGTCCCAGGCGGGCACCGTGACCGGCAAAGTGGAGGAGCGGTTCGTCTGGCGCGGCGGCCACCGCCAGTACTGGCAGGTGGTGAATGTCTCGGCGATGCCCGAGCCCGTCCAGATCCGGTGGGTCATGCGCCCCGACGGCAAGCTGGCGGGGCTGGGCATCAATCCCATCTCGATGGCGCCAACGGTCGACAGCGGTGGCCCGGTCATCAAGCCCTAGGTGGCGCTAGCAGGCCCAAGGGGTGGCAAGGCATTGGAGGTGCCGGCGGGATGCCGCTGGCACCGGCGCGGGGCGCGGCTGGGTCACTTCACCCATTCGCATATCTCAGTACTGAAGAAGATTGCGTGTGCCGATGCGAGCGAGGTGCCCGCGCGGCCGCGCCGCCACTCGGCGGCGCGCACGTCACTCTTCTCGTCGGAATCTCCAATGCGTACCCATATCGCGCTCGTCGCGCTGGCCACCGCCGTGCTCGGGTCGCCTTACGCGGTCTCCGCGCAGGCAAGTCGAGTGGTACGGGCCAACCGTCCCACCGCCACCACTGCCCCCGTCGCCGTCGATGCCCTGGCGAATGAACCGTCGCTGGACGCCGTGCGTCGTGCCACCGATCGCTTCCGCGACGTGAAGGTCGCACTCGCCGAGGGGTACGTCCGCGACCCCGGCAACCTGTGCGACACGGCCGAGATGATGGGGCGCCCGGCCGCGGTCGGCGCCATGGGCATTCACTTCTTCCGCCCCGACCTGCTCGGCATCACCGGACCACCCTCACCCAAGGTGAACGGCACCGGCACGCACACCGACTTCAATGTGCCGTCCATCCTGATCTACGAACCGCAGAAGGACGGATCGCTCGCGCTCGTGGCGGTCGAAAACCTGGTCTTCAAGGCGGCGTGGGAAAAGGCGGGGCACAAGGCGCCCCCCAGCTATCAGGGCGTTCCCTACGACCACATGTTCGACGACCCGGCGACCTCGATCGACGAGGCGCACATGTTCGAGCCGCACTATGACCGGCACGTCTGGCTGTACCGTGACAACCCGAACGGGATGTTCGCACAGTTCAACCCGAAGGTGAGCTGCAAGTACCACACGGGCGGCACGCAGCACGCGCACTAGGGCGCTGCCTGGCCGCTGCCGCCGGGGCGGTTGCCGAACGCCCCGGCGGTTGCATGTTTCAGCGCGCAGCAGTCATCGCGAGCCACCCGGGAGGTCCCATGAGCCGAGTCGTGCACTTCGAGATCCACGCTTCCGACCCGGAGCGCGCGGCGGCCTTCTATCGCGACGTCTTTGGCTGGGAGGTGCGCGAGTGGACGCTTCCCGGGATCGAGGTTGCCCCCGAGAATCGCTACTGGCTCGCGATGACTGGTCCCGAGGGGACGCCCGGCATCAACGGCGGGATCCTGGTGCGGCGAGGGCCGCCGCCGCAAACGGGGCAGCCGGTGAACGCCTTCGTCTGCACCCTGAATGTCGCTTCGCTGGACGACTCGTTGGCTCGCGCCCTCGCCGCAGGGGCGACCCTCGCGGTACCGCGCATGCCCATTCGCGGGGTGGGGTGGCTGGCCTATTGCACCGACCCGGTAGGCAACATCTTCGGGATGATGCAGAACGACCCGTCCGCCGCGTGACACCGAGGCGGATGGGAGCCGTAGGGACGCCAGGTCGTTGGCGCCGCCCGGCGCCGGGCGGCGAGACAGCCTGCCCCCACCCTTGAACGCGGAGCGTTGCAGATGAAGCGGTCTTCCTGGCGGCTGGTGCTGTTGATGGCTGGCGTCTTCACCTCGGCGGCCGCGACGTCGTCGTTGGCGGTCGCGCAGCCGCACCGTGCGTCGCCGGACCGTGCAGCGACTGCGGCTGCGGCCCCCACGTACACGCGCGACGTGGCCCCGATCCTCTTTCGGCATTGCACCTCGTGTCATCGCCCGGGCGGGATCGGGCCGATGTCGCTCATGACCTATGAGCACGCGCGCGAGGCGGCTCCCGAGTTGCGCGAGGCGGTGAGCGTGGGCTACATGCCCCCCTGGCACGCCGAGGGGCCGCATGGCGTCTTCCGGAACGATCGGCGGCTGTCCGAGGAGGTGAAGCGGACCCTCGTTGCCTGGGTGGATGGTGGAACGCCGCGCGGCGAGCCGAAGGAGATGCCCAAGGCGCCCGAGTATCCGTCGTCGTGGAACGTGGGGACGCCGGACCTGGTGCTGGAGATGCCGCAGCCGTACGAGGTGCCGGCGTCCGGGACCATCGAGTACCAGTACATCGAGATTCCCACCAACCTCACCGAGGACAAGTGGGTGCGCGCGATCGAGGTGCTCCCCGGGTCACGCGAGGTGGTGCATCACGTGATCGTGTACGCGCGTGGCCCCGCGCCGGCCACGCCGCCAGCTGCACCGGCGGCCTCGCCGGCCGCGGCGCCGTCGCCGGCGGCACCGCGCCCGCGCCCGGTCTTCACCTTCCGCGAGGACCACGACATCCCGCCGTCGCCGTCGGACAAGAATCGCCCGCGGCAGATCGGGGCGATGATTGCCGCCATCGCGCAGGGGACCGACGTGCAGGTCTTTCCCGAAGGGACGGCGCTGCGGCTGCGCGCCGGGTCGGTGCTCACGCTGCAGATGCACTACACGGCGCACGGGCACGCCACCAAGGACCGCACGCAGGTCGGGCTCGTCTTCGCCAAGGAACCGCCCGAGGAGGAGATCCGGGCCGCCGCCTTCGCCAACGGGAACTTCGTCCTCCCGCCGGGGGCTGCGGACGTGAGCGTTCCCTCGGAGATGGGGGTCAACGAGCCGGTGAAGATCTGGGGGATCCTCCCCCACACGCACCTGCGCGGCAAGAAGTGGGAATACCGCCTGGTGCAACCCGATGGGCGATCGGAAGTCGTGCTCTCGGTGCCGAAGTACGACTTTGCCTGGCAGACGTACTACATGTTCGCCAAGCCGCTGGCCATTCCGGCCGGTGCCAAGCTGGAGGCGACCGCCTGGTACGACAACTCGGCGAAGAACCCTGCCAACCCCGATCCAAAGGTCGAGGTGCGGTGGGGCGACCAGACGTGGGAGGAGATGCAGTTCAGC
>CAZVDJ010000494.1:2143-4021 GCA_964626245.1 uncultured Gemmatimonadaceae bacterium | reverse complement strand
CGTCGCTCAAGGAGCGCGAGGCCAAGATCCTGCGCCTCTACTTCGGGCTCGAGGGCGAGGAGCCGATGACGCTGGAGCAGATCGGCTCGCTGTTAGGCATCACGCGCGAACGCGTGCGGCAGATCAAGGAGAAGGCGCTCTCGCGCCTGCGGCACGTGTCGCGCGCGCGGGCGCTCGAGTCGTACCTTGGGTAACGAGACGGGCGACGGGGGACGGGAGACGGGAGGTGGAATGGCGCCGAAGCGCGAGTCGCTGCGCGATGCGAATGAGCATCTCGACCTCTCGTTCGCTGGCTTCTCTCGGCTGCTGCGGCTGACGGGGCGCGCGGTCACGCTGCACTGTCCGCATTGCGGCAAGGGACCGGTGCTCGTCTCCTGGTTTCGGCTGCGCCCGGCGTGCGGCCACTGCCAGCGCTCCCTGGAGCGAGGGGAGCCGGACTACTTCATCGGCGGGATGATGTTCAACCTCATCCTCTCCGAACTCGTCTTCGCGGCGATCTTCGTCGCGGTGCTCGTCGCCATGTGGCCGACGGTGCCGTGGGACGGGATCCAGGTGGGGGCGCCACTCGGCATGGCGCTCGCGCCCGTCGTGCTGTACCCCGTCTCGAAGCTCGCCTGGCTCGCCTTCGACCTGGCCTTCCGTCCCGACCCTCCGGCTCCCCCGCCGACACGCGCCTGAACGCCCCATGGCCCAGCTCAACTCCTTCGACGTCACCACCGGCGTCGACCTGCAGGAAGTGGACAACGCCGTCAACCAGGCGGGGAAGGAGATCGCGACCCGCTACGACTTCAAGGGATCGAAGGCGGAGATCGACTTCAACCGGACCGACGGCAAGCTTGTCCTCACGGCCGAGGATGATTTCCGCATGCGCGCGCTCTTCGACATCCTCCAGTCCAAGCTCATCAAGCGCGGCGTGCCGGTGAAGAACCTCGACGTCGGCGAGACGAAGCCGGCGGGGGGCGACACCGTGCGCAAGGAGATCGGGCTCAAGATGTCGCTCGACGCCGAGACGGCGAAGAAGGTCTCGGCCACGATCAAGGACGCCAAGCTGAAGAAGGTCCAGGCCGCCATCCAGGGCGAGCAGGTGCGCGTGAGCTCGCCATCACGGGACGACCTGCAGCTGGCGATCGCGCTCCTTCGCTCGACGGACTTCGGCGTCGAGCTCAAGTTCGGGAACTACCGGTAGCCCTCCTTTGGTTGCGCGGAGGCGGGCGTTGCCCGCGTCGCGCACCGTGCGTCTTGGCAGTGCCGCCCCCTTCCCAGGAGACACGTGTGAAGCCGACCCTGCGTTCCTGCCTGCGCCGAGCCGTGCCGCTGGTCCCCGTCTTCCTGGCCATGGCCTGCGGCGGGGAAGCCGCTGGCGATGGGGAGGGACGCGGGACGGTGATCGTCGCCGTTGCGGCTGACGCCGACTTCCTCCTTCCCCCGCTGGTCCAGCAGTTGGTGGGCAAGCAGGTCTTCGACCAGATCTACGACCCGCTGGCCATTGCGCCGGCCACGATGAACACGCTGGGCGACGCCGGCTTCGAGCCGCGCCTGGCCACGAGCTGGACGTGGAGCGCGGACTCGCTCGCGGTCACCTTCGCCATCGACCCTCGCGCGCGCTTCCACGACGGCCACCCGGTTCGCGCCACGGACGTGCGCTTCTCGGCCGAGTTGATCAAGGACCCGGCCGTGGCCTCACGGTTGGCCGGGGCGCTCGCCAACCTCGACTCCATCACGACGCCTGATTCGTTGCACGCGACGGCGTGGCTCGGCCGGCGCACCTCCGAGCAGTTCTACACGCTCGTGAGCAACCTTCCCATCATGCCGGAGCACCTGCTCTCGGGGGTGCCGCGCGACAAGCTCCGTGAGTCGGACGCGGCGCGGAACCCGGTC
>CAZVDJ010000494.1:0-2133 GCA_964626245.1 uncultured Gemmatimonadaceae bacterium | reverse complement strand
TCGGGGCGCTATCGCTTTCGCCGCTGGGTGCCCGGGTCGCTCATCGAACTCGTCGCCGACACCTCCAACTATCGGGGGCGTCCCTCCATCGACCGGTTGATCTGGAGCGTCTCGCCGGACCCGACTTCCCTCTGGGCACGCCTGGTGAGCGAGGAGGCGGACCTGGTGGAGGTACTGCGCGGCGAGCCGTTGACCAAGGTGGCGGCGGCGCCGGCCACGCGCACCGTCCCGTACCTGTCGCTCGACTACGCGTACGTCACCTTCAACACGCGCGTCGAGCGCGGCAGCCGGGCCCCGCATCCGATCTTTGCCGACGCGGGCGTTCGCCGCGCGCTGGCGATGGCCACCGATCGCACTACGCTCGTGCGGAACGTCTTCGACACCCTGGCGCACGTGTCGGCCGGACCGTTCGTGCGCGCGCAGTGGACGGCCGACACCACGCTGGCGCAGCCCCGCTTCGACGTGGCAGCGGCGCGCGCCCTCCTCGACTCGCTGGGCTGGCGTGACACCAATGGCGACGGCACGCGCGAGAAGAACGGTCGTCCGCTCGCCTTCTCGCTGGCCTTTCCCACCTCGAGCACCCCACGCCGCCTGTCGGCAACGCTGCTGCAGTCGCAGTGGAAGGAAGTGGGGGCCGACGTGCGACTGGAGGACCTGGAGAACAACACCTTCGGTGGCCGCATGGTCGCCGGGAAGTTCGACGCGGTGATGAACGGGCAGCATGCCGATCCCAGCCCCTCCGACCTGCGCCAGTCCTTCGGATCGCCCGAGGCGCCGAACTCCGGTTCAAGCAACTACGGCGCATACGCCAGCGCCGAAGTGGACGCGGCGATCGACTCGGCGGCGGTGGAGTTCGACACGGGGCGGGCGAAGGCGCTGTATCGGCGCGCCTACCAGCGCATCGTGGACGATGCAGCGGCGATCTTCCTGTACGAGCCCAAGATGATGGCCGGGCTCCACCGCCGGATCGAAACGGGACCGCTGCGCACCGATGGATGGTGGATCACGGTCGGCGACTGGAAGATCGACCCCGCACGCCGCCTGGCGCGCGACCGGATTCCGCTCGGTGCGCCGGCAGACAGTGCAGGCGACACCGCGCGCGGGGCGCCGGCCAAGGCGGGCGCGCAGTAGTTAGCTTTGTCGCGCGCGTGCGGCCGACCGGCGGCGCGCGCGACCCGGATCCCCGCACCCGCGCCATGACCACCCCACTACGCGCGCCCTTTGCGCCGCGCCGCATCGTGATCGGCGCCAACGCGCACGCTGAGCTGGCCGCTGCCTTGCGCGCTGCGCGCCCGGAGCTCGAGATCCGCGGCAACAAGTACACCGACCTGACGGCGCAGGACCTGGCGTGGGGCGAGGCGTACATCGGCTTCCGGCGCCCGCCGCTGCCAACCATGGGTAACATCCGCTGGGTCCACTGCACGGGCGCCGGCGTCGACGCCTGGCTGTACCCGGCGGAACTCTCGCGCGACATCCTCCTCACGCGCACCAGCGAGTCGTTTGGTCCCATGATCGCCGAGTGGGCGCTGGCGCGGGCGCTGGCCTTCTCGCAGCAGCTCATCGACCTGGCGCAGTGCCAGCGGCTGCATCGGTGGGCCCCGCGCGACCTGACGCTGCTGCGAGGCAGCACGGCGGTGGTGGTGGGAACGGGCGACGTGGGAACGCACATCGGGCGGCTCTTCAACGCCCTCGGCTGCCGCACCTACGGCGTGTCGCGCTCGGGGGACGGCGACCCGGCGGTCTTTGCCGCGATGGCGCAGGTGTCGGCGCTCAAGGACATGGCGGCCGTGGCCGACTGGCTCGTCATCACCTTGCCCCTGACGGCGGAGACCAATCGCCTCATCAACCGCGACATCCTGGCGGCCTGCCGCGGCGCGGTGCTCATCAACGCGGGGCGCGGCGCGGTGGTCGACGAGGCGGTCATCCCCGAGGCGCTGGAACAGGGGTGGATCAAGGGAGCGGCGCTCGACGTCTTCACCGTGGAACCACTACCGGTGGACTCGCCGCTGTGGCAGGACACGCGGGTGATGGTCTCCCCACACATCAGCGGTCTCACGACGGTGGAAGGGGCGACGGCCGGCTTCCTGGAGTGCCTCGCCGCACTCGAGAAGGGCGAGCCGACGAAGTGGGAAG
>CAZVDJ010000493.1:0-4051 GCA_964626245.1 uncultured Gemmatimonadaceae bacterium | reverse complement strand
CCCGACCTCGATCCACGCCGTGATCGTCCCCGTCAGGTCGCGCACGACCACCGCAGGCTCATCGGGGGTGGACAGACCGCGCGAGAAGGCAATCCCCTCCTGGTACTCGAGGCAGTAGGCAAGCACCCGGGTCCAGAGATACTCCTCGGTTTCCGAGGGATGACACGCCGCGCGCACCGACAAGGTCTCGTACACGCCGCGATCGACATCCGAGAGCTGGATGTCGAAGGTGTACATCGTGGCCGTCAACGCCATCCGTCTTCCCCGTCAGCGTGCCAGGAGGAGCGGGTCGATCCCCGCCCCCAGCGTGAACGAGGCCCCCACGCTCCCCGTGGCCACCGAGCGGCGCGTGAGTCCGAGGGCGGCGCGCAGTTGATGCGTCGCCTCGATGCCCGTGCAGTGCACGCCCAGCAGGTAGTCCAGGCCACGCGCCTTGAGCTCGCGCCCGGTCCAGGCCAGCTGCTCGTCGCTGGCACTCAGCAGGTGGAGCCCCCCAACAATCGCGTGCACCTCGACTCCCGGAATCATGCCCTGCGCCCTGGTCACGATGTTCACCACGCCGGCGTGCCCGCATCCGGTGATCACCACCAATCCCTGCGCGGTGTGGATCACGATCGATGCGTCGTCCGGGACGATGTCGTCCACGACCCCTTGCGGGGTTTCCACCTTCCCCAGTCTTCCGTAGTTGCGCTCGGGGTGCACGCGCGGCACCGGGCCGGTGAACCAGACGCCCGGGAAAAGTTCAGCCGCCCGGTCGTGCATCACGAAGCGCCCGCCCAACCGCTCGTATGCCGCCCGATGCGGCGCCAGCCCGTTGCCGTCCGCTCCGTCCTCGGTCGGACGCCGGAAGAAGATCTCAGGCGCCACGTGCGCCACCGCGAGCGCGCGCGGGTTGCGCGCGCTCAGCGACTCGCGCAGCGCCACCAGACCATTCACGTGATCGCCGTGATTGTGGGTGAGCACCAGCTCTTCCACCGTCGACAGGTCGATTCCCAGCTCGCGCGCGTTCTGCAGCACCGTGCCCGGGCGCGCCCCCGTGTCGATCAGCAGGCGACGCCCATCCACCTCCAGCAACGCCGCAAAGCCCCACTCGCCAATGCCGCGCCCGGGATCGCCGGCCAGCATGGTGGACAGGATCGTGACCTTCACCTGCTCGGCGCGCGCGTGAGCGTACGTGGCCGCCGCGTAACGCGCGGGCGCCGCACCCGGTGCGTCCGAGAGGCTGCCGGGTGCGGCGAACAGGAGCGGGACGACGGCAACGATTCGGGCGCGCATCCTAGCCTCAGGTCAAGGATGGCCGGAAGATACGGCCCCCCTCTGGCTCCGTCGCCCCCCGCGCGCGAAGCTTGCCGCCATGCAGCTGCGCCAGGTCGTCGCACCACTCGCCTTCCTCGCCTCGCTCTCGTGTTCGGCAAATCGCCCTGCACCTGCTGCAGGGGTCACCCCGTCCGTCACCGGTGGAGCCCCCGTCGCGACGGCTGCGCAGTCGCCGGCGGCTCCTGCGCCCGCGGCCCAGAACCCGTCGCCGATGGTGGAGCGAACCCGGGCGCACGGGCGCGTGGCCCCGCACCCGCTGGAGACTCGTCAGGCGCGCGTTGCCGGTGTCCTCCCGCGCGAGGTGGAATTGCACCTGCCACGCACCCTGGACCACCGGCATCCCCTGCCGCTCCTGGTTCACTTCCTGGGCCCGGCGTACCTCGCGGTGGACGCGGCGCGCTCGGCCCACACCGACGGCGCGAACGCCATGGCCGTGGCCGTCGTGAACCTCTCGGCCGGCTCCGGGGCCTACGAGCGACCGTTCCGCGATCCCGCCGCGTGGCCCGCGCTCCTCGACAGCCTGTCGGCAGCCGCAACCCGCCTGGCCGGGCAGCCGGTCACGTTCGGTGACGCCTACCTCTCCGCCTTCTCCGCCGGTAACGGCGCGGTGCGCGCGATCGTGGCGCAGCACGCCGGCCGTGCCGCGCCGCGCATCCGCGGCATCCTCATCCTCGACGGGATTCACACGAGCTACGTCCCGGAGCGCCGGGTGCTGGCCGACAGCGGCACACTCGACCCCGCCCCACTCGAGGCGCTGCTGCGCTTTGCCCGTCGCGCCGTGACCGGCGAGGTGCGGATGGTCGTGTCGCACTCGGAGGTCTTTCCCGGCACGTTCGCGTCGACCACCGAGACGGCCAACTGGCTGGTGGAGCGCCTCGCGCTGCGGCGCATGCCGGTCCTGGCGTGGGGGCCCAACGGAATGCAGCAGACGTCGGAGGCGCGGCAGGGAAGCCTCTCGATCATCGGCTTCGCGGGGAACAGCGCCCCCGATCACCTCGATCACCTGCACGCGCTCCCGACGTGGCTGTCGATGATCGTGGCGCGCTGAGCCCGGGCGCCCCGTCGGGCGACGCCCCGCGCG
The DNA here is from genome assembly GCA_964626245.1 of uncultured Gemmatimonadaceae bacterium. Taxonomy (GTDB): domain Bacteria; phylum Gemmatimonadota; class Gemmatimonadetes; order Gemmatimonadales; family Gemmatimonadaceae; genus SCN-70-22. The sequence goes on along the minus strand of CAZVDJ010000493.1, from coordinate 1,653 downwards.
TCCTGGCGATCGACTGGTCGGGAGCGCGGCACGGGGCCCAGCGCCGCATCTGGCTCGCCGAGTGGGACGCGCAGCGCGGAGGCATCGTGCGGCTCGTGCAGGGGCGCACGCGCGAGGCGCTGGTGGAGCACCTGTGCCGCGAGGTGCAACATGACCCGCACCTGGTCATCGGGCTGGACTTCGCCTTCTCGTTCCCGGCATGGTTCCTGGCCGAGCGACGGATCGCCGACGCGCCGGCCGCCTGGGCGCTGGCGTCGCGTCACGGAGAGGAGTGGCTGGCTCATTGCCCGCCCCCCTTCTGGGGACGTCCCGGCCGGCCACGCCCCGCGGTGCCGGAACACTTCCGCCGGACCGAACGCGAGCTCGTTCCCGTGTCCGGAATTCGTCCCAAGTCGGTGCTTCAGGTCGGGGGGGCGGGCGCGGTCGGCACAGGATCGGTGCGCGGCATGCCCTTCCTTACCGTCCTCCGACAGGTGGGGTGCGCCATCTGGCCCTTCGACGCGCCGAGCTTCCCGCTGGTTGTCGAGATCTACCCGCGCCTCCTGACCGGCCCGGTGCAGAAGTCGCGGGGCGACGCGCGATTGGCATGGCTGGACGAGCGACTGTCGGGAGGGTGGGCGTCCTCGGCCGATCAGGTGGAGCCGGCCATTCGGTCGGCCGCCGCCGGGTCGGAGGACGCCTTCGACGCGCTCGCCTCGGCCCTGGCCATGGGACGGGCGGCGCACGAGTGGGGAGAACTTCCCGACGCCGTGGATGCGACGTCGCGGTTGGAGGGGGAGATCTGGCGTCCGCGGCGTCTCCCGGCAGCGCCCGCCACTCCCCTTGCCGGCGGAGCCGGCGTCCCCCATCGTGCAGCTGGCGACAACGAGAGGCCCTGATCCCCGTAGTCAGGGCAGGTGGACGACGCAGCGGCTGCGCGAGGAGTTCGCTGCGTCGCCGCATTCATCCCCCCGTTGCCTCGCCGGGATCAGCCGGAGAACTTTCGCCCGCGCCTCCCAATAACCGACATGTCTCGTCTCATTTCTCGCTTGCTCGTCACGGCGACCACGGTCGCCGTGCTCGCTCCCCCCGTCGCCACGGCCGGTGCACAGGGCACCCCCGCCGCGCGTACCAGCGCCGACTCCAGCTTCACCGACGCCCAGGCCGAGCGCGGCGGGCAGGTCTTTACCCGAGTCTGCCTGGAGTGCCACGAGCGCGCCGAGATGTCCAACCCCGACTTCCGCCTGAAGTGGGGGGGGCAGTCGACCTTCGACCTGTTCAAGAGCATCTCGACCACCATGCCCGACAGCGATCCCGGTTCGCTGCCGCGCGGCGACTACACCGACGTGGTGGCCTACATCCTCAAGCTCAACGGGATTCCGGCCGGCGTCGCGGAGCTCGTCCCCGACTCGGCACAGATGAGCGCGGCGAAGATCACGCCCCGCGAGGCGGCGTCGCTGGGCCTGAGGACGCCGGCGCGAACGCCGGAGCGGCGCCTAGCGCCGCGGCGCCAGACGGCGCCGCGCTAGCACGAACGGCACTTGTTGGAGTTCTTGGACCCCAGCTTCTCCAGGAGCTTGACGGTCTCCACGAACGGCGGAATGCGCTGCACGGGGCCGTTGGCCATGTCGGCCACCGTCTGGCCGCGTCGTGCAACCGCGGAGATGTCGGCCC
>CAZVDJ010000492.1:0-4079 GCA_964626245.1 uncultured Gemmatimonadaceae bacterium | reverse complement strand
GCCCCCTCTCGTCTTCTCGTCTTCTCGTCTTCTGCCGTTCAGACGCTGCTCGCCCCCGACCAGCGCTCGCGCAGGCGTCGCGCGGTATCGGGACTCACGACGCGAATGACGAGGTAGAGGATCGCGCCGAAGATGGCGATCTTGACCGCGAGCATCAGCAAGGCGAGCAGGAGTCCGAAGAAGACCCCGAAGACGCCGAAAAACAGCTTGAGCAGGAACAGTCCGCCGATGGCGAACAGCCCGATCATGAAGATGGTGCGAAGCATGGATACGAACTCCAATGGGAGGACTGCCCACCGTACGCCGCACGCGCGCCTCGGGTTTCAATCAGGCGTCTCGGCCGGCTCCGCCAATTTGCTTCGGGTTGCGACATGACGTCCAGTGACTTTCTCGACGTCGTCGTGGTCGGCGACGGCTTGGTCGGGCTGGCGTGCGCACGTGCGGCGTCGGCGCGAGGGCTGCGCACCGCACTCGTCGGACGCCGTCGCCCCGGGGTGGCCTCGATCGCGGCGGCGGGGTTCCTGGCGCCCACGGTCGATCCCGCCCGCGGTGCCGCGCTCGCCTTCGCCCTCGACGCCCGCGCGAGCTATCCCGACTTCCTGGTCCGGTTGCAGGAAGAGACGAGGCACGCCGTCCCGTTCGCGCTCGACGGTGTTCTTCGCGTCCCGGCGACCGAACGGGAGGCGGAGTCCATGCAGCGGGCGCAGGACCCGTTCTCCCGATGGCTCAGCCCCCAGGATGTGCGGGCAATCGAGCCGGCGCTGGCCGCCCCGTGGGGGGCGCGGCTGCATGATGGCGACGGGATGGTCGACAATGTGCGACTCGTGCAGGCACTGGAGGAGGCCGTGGCGTTAGGTGGCATCGAGCGCTATGCCTCCGATGCCACCCGCCTGCAGCCGGTCGACCCCATCGTCGCCGTCGCGCTCCAGGAGGGACCGCGCCTTCGCGCCAGGCAGGTCGTCGTGGCAGCGGGCGCGTGGGCCTCCGGCATTCCGGGACTGCCGCGCGCCCTGGCCGTGCGTCCGCTGCGCGGCCAGATGATGTCGCTCAGGGGCGACCTGGTGCAGCGTCCCGTCTTTGGCCACGGCGGCTACCTCGTCCCCCGTCCGCATGAGCAGCTCGTCATTGCCGGGAGCACCTCCGAGGCCGTGGGCTTCGCGGTCGGCACCACGGACGAAGCCCTCAACGCCTTCCGCCGTACCGCGGCCGCCCTCGTGCCGTCGCTGGCCCGGGCCGATGAGGTGCGCACCTGGTCGGGATTGCGTCCCATGACGCTGGACGGACTTCCGATCATCGGTCGCGATCCCGACGTCCCGCGCATCGTCTACGCGGCCGGGCATTCACGAAACGGGATCCTCCTTGCCCCCCTCACGGGCGAGGCGGTCGCCGACCTCCTGACGGACTCGGCCCCGTCGCACGACCTGTCGCCCTTTCGGCCCGAGCGATTCGGGGGTTCCACAGGGGTATCGGCCTAACCTCGACGGCTGTTCTAGAGGGTTACGCACTGTTGGCTCGCGACCGCACCGGACGGTAGATTGCCGGACCTTCGGCAAGGCCGGATGCGTCGATCTGCCGCCTCCGGCTCCCGGCTGGACCTTCGAGCTGCGACATGTCGGACACGCTCTACCAGATCATGGGTCGACACCGCGCGGAACCGCTCCCAGAGCGAAAGCCGTCGTGGTTGAAGGTGCGGGCCCCGGGCGGCGAGAACTACGTCCGGCTCAAGGGGCTCATGAAGGAGCTGAACCTCCACACCGTCTGCGAGGAAGCGCACTGCCCCAACGTGGGCGAGTGCTGGCAGCACGGGACGGCGACGTTCATGATTCTGGGCGACGTCTGCACCCGCAACTGCGGTTACTGCGCCGTCTCGCACGGACGTCCCCCCAGGTACGACGTCGACGAACCCAATCGTGTCGCCGCCGCGATCGCGCAGATGACCCTGCAGCACGCGGTCATCACCTCGGTCGACCGTGACGACCTGCCCGACTACGGGGCCTGGATCTTCGCCGAGACGATCCGGCAGATCCACCAGCGGCTCCCCGGCTGCTCGGTCGAGGTCCTGGTCCCCGACTTCCAGGGGAACGAGGAGTCGATTCGCGCGGTGCTGGAGGCGGGCCCCGAGATCTACAACCACAACACCGAGACGGTACCGCGGCTGTACAAGCGGGCGCGTCCCGGCGGCCGCTACGAGCGGGTGATGCAGATCTTCCGCTTCGCCAAGCAGGTGGCGCCGCACATCCCCACCAAGACCGGGATCATCCTGGGTCTCGGGGAAACGACCGAGGAGGTCGTGGCGGTGATGCGCGACCTGCGCGCGGTCGACGTGGACATTCTCACCCTCGGGCAGTACCTGCGCCCGTCGGACGGTCACCTCCCGCTCGACCGCTACTACACGCCCGAGGAGTTCCGGGCCCTGCGCGAGATCGGGATGGGGCTGGGCTTTCGCCACGTGGAGGCGGGGCCGCTGGTGCGCTCCAGCTATCACGCGTGGGAACAGGTGCAGGCAGCAGGCGTGTAGGTACCCTCGGCAGGCCGCGCGAATGCGCGCTCCGGTACGCGCGGGGCGCACGAGCGCGCACGACGACAGGCGGGTCCGCACCGGCGTCGCCGGCGCCACCCGCACGCAGGATGGCAGCACGTTCACCGGGACCCGGCCCCGATAGGGGGCTCGGGAGGCTCCCAGGAGATCACCGCCCGAGCGCACCAGAGCGTGCGCCACGGTTACCAGGACGCCCGCCGGCGCCCCTCCCCTCGACCATGGCGAAGAAGAAGAGCGACCCCCGGCCCGACCGAGCGCCCGACCGCGCCTTCGGTGCCACCGACGCACCCACCCGCGCCACCCTCCTCCACTACATGCTCCTGCAGCGCCGCTTCGAGGAGCGGTGCGCCGAGGCCTACGCGTTAGGCAAGATCGGCGGCTTCTGCCACCTGTACATCGGGCAGGAGGCCTGCGGCACGGGCGCCATCTCGGTGCTCCGGGAGGACGACTACGTCATCACCACCTACCGCGACCATGGCCAGGCCCTGGCCCGCGGCATCTCCCCGCGCGCGGTGATGGCGGAGCTGTTCGGGCGCAGCGACGGCTGCGCGCGCGGCAAGGGGGGCTCCATGCACCTCTTCGACCGCAACGTGAACTTCCTGGGCGGACACGGCATCGTGGGTGGGCACGTCCCCATCGCCACCGGCGTCGGCTTTGCCATCAAGTACCGCGGGACCGACCAGGTCATCCTCTGCTTCATGGGCGAATCGGTGGTGAACACCGGCGCCTTCCACGAGGCGCTGAACATGGCGGGGCTCTGGAAGCTCCCCGTGGTCTACATCATCGAGAACAACCGCTACGGCATGGGAACGGCGCTGGAACGCGCCTCGGCCATCCACGACATCTACCAGCGCGGCGCCGCCTACGACATGCCGCGCGCGCAGGTGGACGGCCAGGACATCCTCGCCGTGCGTGGCGCCGTGGCCGAAGCGGTCCATCGCGCGCGCACGGAGTCGCTCCCCACGCTGCTCGAGGTGCGCACCTATCGCTTCATGGGGCACTCCATGTCCGACGCGGTGAGCGGCACCTATCGCACCAAGGCGGAGCTCGAGGAATACATGAAGCGTGACCCGATCAACGTGCTGCGCACGCACATGGAACAGCTCGGGGAGATCGACGACGACCGGATGGCCAGGCTCGACGACGAGATCAAGGCGATCGTGCAGGACTCGTGGGACTTTGCCGATGCCAGCCCCGAACCGGCGCTGGAGAGCCTGTGGGAAGACGTCATGGTGGAGACGACGACATGAGCATCATCACGTACCGCGACGCCCTCAACCAGGCGCTCCGCGAGGAAATGCAGCGCGATGACCGCGTCTTCCTCATGGGGGAGGAAGTCGCCGTCTACCAGGGCGCGTACAAGGTCTCCAAGGGACTCCTCCAGGAGTTCGGCGAGATGCGCGTGGTCGACACCCCCATCACCGAGTTGGGCTTTGCCGGCGTCGGCGTGGGCGCGGCCATGGCCGGGCTGCGCCCCGTCATCGAGTTCATGACGTGGAACTTCGCCCTCCTGGCGCTGGACCAGGTGGTGAATGCCGCC
>CAZVDJ010000491.1:0-4079 GCA_964626245.1 uncultured Gemmatimonadaceae bacterium | reverse complement strand
ACACCCACACAAAACAAAAAGAACAACGAAAACGACATTAACAATTTAGACTGCAATTCAGACGAATGCTCATACGCCGAGGGAGTCGCGGTCGCCGGCGGCGCGGCGGGGGGCGTCGAGTCGGGCGGCGGCACCGCCGGCGTGGTGGCCGCGGGGACGCCGGCCACGCTGTCGGCCGTCACCTGCTCCGCCCCGTCGCGTGGCGCGGAGCGGCAGGCGGCCACCAGGCAGAACGTGGCGCCCACCAGGAAGGCAGCGCGGATCATCGCGCCACCTGCGCGTTCACCACGGGCGGTCGCACCACCACCCGCGCCAGGTCCTCGCCGTCGGTGGCATGCAGCTGGTCAACCGCCAGCTGCAGCGTCCCCGCGCCCCCACTCCCGTTGGCCACGAATCGCAGCCCCACCAGGTCGCCGGACTGGATCCCCCGGCTGGCGATTCCGGACACGCGCAGGTCGCCGGGGATCTCGGCGTTGATCACGCGCATCGCCTCGTCGGCGCGCGCCACCTCTCCAACGAACGACAGCCGGGCCGGGTCGTACGACAGGCGGGCGGTGAAGCTCGCCACCGCCCGCACGTCAGGGCCGGCGGTCACGCGCGCCAGTACCACGATCGTGTCGCCGGCGCCCGGTGAGAGTGTCGACGCCACCAGTCCCGCCTCCACGGCGCGAGACGCCGACAGCGTGGCCCGCGGCGGTTCGGGTTCCGTCTCCTGGCACGCCGCCAGCAGCACGGCGGCCAGCGCGGCGGCCAGCAGGGCGGGCGCGGCGGCACGGATGCGCCGCGGCATCGGGGAGCCTGCGCTCCAGCGAGTCGCTCTCATCGGAACACCAGCGGGTAGATCGTGGACGTCGCACGGGCAAAGAGGTCGGCGCCATCCGGCCCCGTGATGTCGATGACATCCACCGTGAGACGCAACTGGGAGTTGGCCGGACCGCCCGCCAGGAACAACCGGGCGATGGAGACCGGAGCGGAGATGGGTGTCGTGGCCACGACACTGAACCGGTAGACGTTGGGATTGGTGGGATTCGCCGTCACCTGCGCCCCAGCCACGTTGAGCGCCCCTATGGCATACACCGGCGAGAAGTCCTGCGTGTTGATCACCACGAGCGCGGTGAGCGCTCCGACCGGCGCGGTGCGCGGGTCGAGCACCACATCGATCGCCGTCGTGTCACCCGCCCCCAGGACGTAGGTGGTGAGGTTGGTGCGCAGCACCGGCCCGCCGGCGGATCGCGTCACCACCGTCAGCACCGAGTCCTGCCCCAGCGTATTGGTCGCCACCATCCATGCCTGTCCCTCGGCGACCGCCGAGAAGCGCCCGCTGTTGTCGATCGTCACGCGGGACGGGGCGCGACTGGCGAACGTCGGTCCGCCGCCGCTGGAGACCCCCACGGTGGCATTCGCGCCGGCATCCAGGAACTGCACTTTCTGGTTGGAGAAGCCGAAGATGATCGCCGGCAGCAGCATCGCATTGCCGGCCACTCCCGGCACTCCCGTGGACGAGAAGGCGAGCGTGTAGCTGCCGGGCTGCCCATTCACCGCCAGGTTCGTGAAGGTCGCCACTCCGGCCACCGCCGCGACGGAGACGGTGCCGTTCACGGTGCCGGTGAAGCCGGTGAGGCCGGCCGTCACCTGCGCCGTCGACCCGGTGGAGACGTTGTTCGACACGTCGCGCAGCTCGACGATTGGCTGCGTCAGGAGCGTGGCCCCGACGGCGCCTCCCACCGCCTGGCGCGTGATCACGAGCCGCGATGGCGCACCCGCCGCCAGGGCGAACGATCCGCTGTTGACCGCGGTGAGCCCGGTCGAGGTGAAGGCCAGCGTGCGCGCCCCCACCGTGCCCGTCAGCAGCAAATCGGTGAAGCTCGCCACGCCGGCGGTCGCGTTGACCGTCGTGGTGCCGGTCAGCGCGCCGCCACCGCTCCCGATGGTCACGCTCACCGCCGCGCCCGACGCGGTCACGACGTTGCCTGCGGCATCGCGCACCTCGACCACCGGCTGCGTCCCGAACGGCGCACCCACCGCGGCCCCTCCCGGCTGCGTGCGAAGCGCCAGCCGCGTCGGCGTCCCCGGCGTCGTCGTCACGCTCAGCGGCGCCGACGTCACGCTCCCCACCGAGGCCGTCACCGACGTCGTGCCCGCGAGCAGCCCGGTGATCAACCCGTTCTCGACCGAGGCCACCTGCGGATTCGAGCTCGCCCAGGTGACCTGCGCCCCTTGTACCGGCGTGCCGCTGCGCGTCAGCACCGTGGCCGTGACGGTGATCGTGTTGCCCGAGGTCAGCGTGACCGTGCCGCTGGCCGAGAGGTTGATCGTGGCGGGCGTCGTATCAGGAGGCGGGGGGGTCGTGGACCCGCCCCCGCCCCCTCCACAGGCGGCGGCCGCGAGGGCCGTGACCATGGCGGCGCCGCGTACGAGCCAGCGCCTTGGGTTCGCGGGTGCAATCATGCTGCCGGGGGTGAAGGGTGAAGCGGTCGCGCAACGACGAAGTGCCGGCCAGATATAGCTCAGCTCAGCGCAGCACGCGAGCACACCGCCGCCCACCCCTTCGGGTTCGCGACACGCGCGCCAGCGGGCCGACGCCCTCTCCCTGTCACGCGCAGGCTCGGCGCACTTCGGCTCACGATCCCGCAACACCGCCGTACGGCCGCCTCTCGTCCGCGGCCGCATCCCTCAGCCGGGCGGCGCGTTGGAGAAGTGGGCGTGCGCGATGCGGAAGCCGCGTCCCCTCGGGGCAATCACGAGGGTGACTGGGCCGGATTGCTGCGTGCCGTTCGCCCGCCGGAAGTGCCAGATGGCCAGGACGGTGGCTACCCGACCGTTCCAGCGCGTCACGGTGTCGGCCAGCCACAGGCGGTTGTCCGGCGTGAGGCCGCCATCCTTGAAGCCGAACCCCCTGTGGTGCTCCCGCAGCCGCTCGATGCCGCTGATGAGCCCCGAGCGCTCCGACGAGAAGTAGGTCACCCGCTCGTCGCGGAAGAAGAGTGAGTCGACCTCTCGAAGGTCGTAGCTGTTCCAGCTCTTCTCCCACCGAGTCACCAGACGAGCGACCAGCTGCCGGTCCTCGGTCGATTGCGCCTGCACGCGCTGCGGTGACAGAAGCGCGACCAGCAGGAGGGCCAACGATTGATAGCGCAGGGGCATCGGTCCGAGGGGCGCACGATTCACCGGCAGTCGCCGGGCCATCAGTGCAGCACGTCCCGAATCGACGGGTCGCGGTCGAACTGCACCTTGGCGAATGGACAGGTCACCAGGAATCGCGTTCCACTCTCGCGCGCCCACCCCACGGCGGCGTCGAGCAGGCGACGTCCGATCCCCTGTCCTCCCAGCGCCGGCGATACCTCCGTGTGATCGATGATCACCAGGGAGGCATTCACCCGGCTGTACGTCAGCTCGGCGGTGCGCGTTCCGCCCTCCTCGAGGAAGAACGCGCCCCGGTGATCACCGTCGTGATGCTGTATGGAAAGCGACATAGGCGCGTAGAGTAACACGGCAGCCGCACCTCCCACCACGCTCATCGCCGGGCGTCCGTAAGTCCGTAGCGCCGCATGAGCGAGTAGAGCCGGCCACGCGGCAGGCCCAGGAGCTTGGCGGCCTTCGACTTGTTCCACCCCGCCTGCGCCAGCGCCTTCTCCACCAGGTCGCGCTCCACCGCCTCGAGCTGCACGCCGCCGGTCGGAAAGCCATCCGGGTCGGCGGCCACCGCCTCCGCGACGGTCACGGCGGGCGCCGGGACGAGTGAGGCCGGCAGGTGCTCGCGCGTTACCAGCCCGCCGTGGCAGAGGATCAGCGCGCGCTCGATCGTGTTGCGAAGCTCGCGCACGTTGCCCGGCCAGGAGTATTCCCGCAGCAGCGCGGCCGCGTCCTCCGAAATGCCTGACGACGGGCGCCCGATGCTGCTGCCGATCTCCTCCAGGAAGCCCTGCGCAAGGACCAGGACGTCCTCCGGGCGTTCGCGCAGCGGCGGGAGGTGAATCTCGAACACGCCCAGCCGGTAGTAGAGATCCTCCCGCAGCAGCCCGGCCTGCACGGCGCGCTTGGGGTCACGGTTGGTCGCCGCCACGATGCGCACGTTGGCC
>CAZVDJ010000490.1:0-4082 GCA_964626245.1 uncultured Gemmatimonadaceae bacterium | reverse complement strand
GGCCGAGCGAGTCGGAAGGGTAGGTCGGCGCGCGATGCGTTCGTGGCGGAACTGGTAGACGCGCCGGTCTCAGAAGCCGGTGGGTAACACCCATGGGAGTTCGAGTCTCCCCGAGCGCACTCTCCCTCGACTTGCTTCACGCGGCGCGTTCCTCACGGAGCGCGCCGCGTTTCCTTCCCGCCCTCCGGACGCCTCAGCGTCCCAATGCCGAGGGCGGAATGTCCTCGGGGAGCGAGGGGGCGCCGAACGACTTTCGCAGCGCCTCGCTGGCTTCGCCGACGTACCGCACGAGGATGTCGCCGGATCGCGCGACCATGTCGTCGCTGGCGCGCGCGGTCCCCGCGATGAACAGGAGCGCCCGCCCGAGCCGGCTGGCCGCCCCTTCGGCGGGCGAGCGTGCCGTGAGCACGTCGCGGTAGGTGGCGAGCCGATCGTTGAACTGGCGGCCGGCCAGCTCCATCATCGCCGGGGCGATGTGCCGGTCGCCCTGCAGCGCCTCGCCAAGTTCGCGCGCCACCAGCGACCCGGTGCGGTCGTCCAGGGCGTCTCGCTGCGCCACCACCAGCCCCAGCGCGCGGCGCGCGTAGCGCAGCTCCCAGGCGGCCCGGTCCACGTCTCCCGCGCAGGCCGCCGAGGCGAGCCAGGCGACCTCGTTCTCGTCGGGTTCCGTCATGAGCGCCTGCACGTACGCGCTCACGCCACGCTTCATCCGCCACTCCGAGCGCCACTCGTCGAACAGACGAGGCGACATCGTCGTCGGGGGGTGCTAGTGCTGGAGGACGGGGAGCCCGACACGCGCCCGGACAGCGGGCTCGTCGAGCATCAGGTCGGAGAGGCGCACCGAGTCCAGCGCGTCATCGATCCGCTGCTGCAGCATGACCCACACGGGGCGAATGCTGCAGTTCTGCGCTTCCGAGCACCGCTCCTCGGCAATGGGATGGGAGACACAGTGCAGGTCGAACGTCCCGTGCTCCGAGGCAGAGATCACCTCGCGCACCGTGACCTCGGCCGGGTCGCGAGCCAGGATGTAGCCCCCCTTTGCCCCGCGCGTGCTGTTCACGATCCCGGCCCGCCGCAGGCGCAGGAGGATCTGCTCCACGTAGTCGGCGGGAAGTCGCTCGCGTGAGGCGATCTCGCGCCCCGTCACCGGCCCTTCTCCGTGACGCCGCGACAGGTGCAGTGAGCAGATGAGCCCGTACTCGGCCCAGGTCGTGATCCGCATGCTGCCAATATAGGGGAGCCGTGTCCGACAAGAGGAGCCAAAGTGGGAAAATGCGGCATGGCGCCGATTCGGGCGGCGGACGGCCGCGCGCCGTCGCGGCCCCTACCCGGCTCCCCCGCTCCCGTGTTCACCGGTCGGAACGCCGATCTCCGTCATGCGGCGCAGATCCAGCACCTGGTCCACCTCGTCGGGCGGGAGGATCCCCTCCTGCCGCACCAACTCGCGAATGAGCACCCCCTCCTTCACCGAGCGCTTGCTGAGCTCCGCGGCGGCGGCGTAGCCGATGCGGGGGGCCAGCGCCGTCGCCAGCGCGGCCGAGCGCTCCACCCAATAGGCGCACATGTCGCGATGCGCCTGGATGCCGCGCACGCAACGTTCCGTCAGCACCGTGGCGGCGCTGGTGAGGATGCGCATGGAGAGGAGTACGTTGTGCGCGATGACCGGCATCATCACGTTGAGCTCGAGCTGCCCGTGCTCGGCGGCGATGGCCACCGTGGTGTCGCAACCGATGACCTGGTAGCAGACCTGGTTGACCATCTCGGGGATGGACGGGTTCACCTTTCCCGGCATAATGGACGACCCGGGCTGCACCGCGGGGAGCACGATCTCGTCGATTCCGGTGCGCGGCCCCATCACCATGAGGCGCAGGTCGCTGGCGATCTTGGAGAGATCGATCGCCAGGCCGCGCAGCGTTGCGGAGAAGGCGGCCACATCGCCCATGCTCTGCATGAGCTGGATGCGGTCACTGCCTTCGCGGAGTGACAGCCCGGTCATCTCGGCCAGGTGGCGCACCATGAGCGCAGGGTACTCCGGCTCCACCGTAACGCCAGTCCCCACCGCGCTCCCGCCGATCCCCAGGTCGCGCAGGTAGTCGGCACACTCGCGCACGCGGCGCAGCGCACGGTCGATGGAGCCGGCGTACGCGGTGAACTCCTGTCCCAGCCGGATGGGCATGGCATCCTGGAGGTGGGTGCGCCCCGCCTTGACCACGTCATCGAAGTCGCGCCCCCGGTCGGACAGCGCGTCGCGCAGCGCGGCGAAGGCGTGGTCGAGCGCCGCCAGCTGCGACAGCGCGGCAAGCCGGATGTTGGTGGGAATGGTGTCGTTGGTCGACTGGGCCATGTTCACGTGATCGTTGGGGTGCACGGGGGTGTAGCTCCCGCGCGTCCCGCCCAGCAGCTCGTTGGCCCGGTTGGCCAGGACCTCGTTCACGTTCATGTTGTGGCTCGTCCCCGCTCCCGCCTGGTAGGGATCGACGACGAAGTGTTCGCGGTGCGCACCCGCCAGCACCTCGTCGGCCGCGGCGACGATGGCGCCGGCGCGCCGTGCGTCGAGCCGCCCGGTGGTGCGATGAGTGAGCGCGGCGGCCTTCTTGATCCAGACCTGCGCCACGACGAAGGGCTCCAGCGGGCGCAGGCCGCTGATGGGGAAGTTCTGCACCGCGCGCAGCGTCTGCACGCCGTAGAGCGCGTCGGCCGGGACGTCGAGGGTGCCTAACGGGTCACGCTCGGGGCGGGTGGCGGTCATGGGGAGGTGGGCAAGGGGTGGCGTGGGCGCCGCGTGGCCCGCAACGCGTGCGGGGCGCAGCGCCCATGCCGGCGCCGCGCCCCGCTCGTGGACGGTCGGGACAAACTCAGGGTTGCGGCGTCGGCACGGTGAGGGTCGAGATCAGCTCCATGGCGCCGCCATTCACCTGCACGATGGCGGTGCGCAAGCGCGTGAAGGTCGCGACGCGGCTGACGTTGGAAGTGGCCGACCATGCCTGGTGCTGGCGCAGGGGGATGGAGTCGACGCCGTCATCGGTGAAGGCGCAGCGGATTTCCTGTGCGCGCCCACCGGTGCCGGACGGAGTGTACTGCAGCGAGACGATCAGCGCGCTGTTGGGGTCCGTCGCCGCCGTCCAGCGCAACGGGATGCTCGTGGTGGACGCCTCGATGGGGTCGATCGTGAACGGTTCGGCGCTGCGCCCGCGCACCTCGCCCGCCGGAAAGCCGCCGGCCGACCCCTGTACCGAGACGACGACCGAGTCGCCCGGCCGGTAGGCGACCGTGGTCCCCGCCGCGAGGGCGTACGAGACGGTGGAGCCGCTGGTGCGCGGGATCTGCGTGGCCGTTCCGCCGATGTTGGTCGTGATGCTGGTGCCGGCGTCGAGGTAGGTAACGCCGGTGATGCCGCCCTGCGTGGGCGGGATGTACTCACCGGCGTTGAAGCACGAGTCGGTGCGGATGCGTGCGTCGGGGACCGACGTCACGGCCCCGCGAAAGAACGAGCCGTTGGGGGCGGTTCGGTACTCCCCGGCGCTGGTGCGCAGCGCCGAGAGGTAGATGAACCCCCAGTTCTGCTCGTTGGGGCGGAAGCTGGACGTGGTGTCACAGGCGCTCACGAGGAGGACGGCAGCGCCGGCGGCGACCAGCCCGCGAGTGGCGATTCGTGCCTGACGAGATGAGGGCATCAGCGAGGGGAGAGAGGTTAAGGAGGTGCAAACGACCCGGGTCGACGGGCATTGGGACACCCGAACGAGCAGGAGTTCCCGACAACGCGAACTACGCGCGGCTGAGAAGCCCGCGCGCGCCGGACTCAGCCGGATCCCGCGGGTGCGGCCGACTGTCGAGACGAAGCCGACAGGCGAGACTGGTCACGCTCGGCGCCCGCCGCGGCTCGCGCGGCAAGGGTGCCGAGTGCGATGGCGACCGCGCCGAGCATTCCCACGCCGAGGAGTGCCACGCTGACGCCATGCAGCCGGCCGAAGGCGAGCCGGCGAGCATCGGTGGGCGACACCGCCTCGATATCGGGCCCCAGTTCGGCGCGCAGGCGCTGGATGCGCGGCGCGACGCCAAGCTGCGCCGCCACGCAGGCGCCG
>CAZVDJ010000489.1:0-4103 GCA_964626245.1 uncultured Gemmatimonadaceae bacterium | reverse complement strand
GCCCCGCGGGCGTCGCCTAACGCGCCGCGCCGCCCGGCCGGGTGGCGGCTACCGCACCCCCATGGGAAGCGCGCCGCCGGCGGCACGCGCCCCCTCGACGATGGCCCCCTTGTCGATCGCCCCGGACTCCAGCGCGGTGATGAAGGCGTCGACGACGTCGGGGTCGAACTGGGCACCGGCACAGCGCCGGAGCTCCGTGATCGTGGCTTGCAACGGGACACCGGGGCGGTAGGGACGCTCGCTCGTCATCGCATCGAAGGTGTCGGCCACCGCGGCGATGCGCGCCTCGAGCGGAATGTCGAGGCCGGCCAGCCCGTCGGGAATGCCGCGCCCATCGAAGCGCTCATGGTGCGAGCGTACGATGCTGAGCGCCATCGGCATCTCGCCCAGCAGCGGCCCCAGGATGCGCCACCCCACGGTGGGATGGGTCATGATGTGCTGGTACTCCTCGTCGGTGAGCGGTCCCGCCTTGTTCAGGACGCTCTCGCGCACGCCAATCTTCCCGATGTCGTGCACGCGCCCCCCCAGCTCGATCTGCCGCACCACGTCGGCGTCGAGCCCCAGGGTGCGGGCGATGACCGTGGAGTATTTCGAGACGCGCAGCGAGTGGCCGTGCGTGTACGGGTCCTTCACTTCGAGCGCTTCCGCCAGCGACTGGATGGAGGCGAGGAAGAGCTCCTCCAGTCGCCGCGCCTGCACGGAGACCTTTTCCTCCAGGTGGTCCTGGTACTCGCGGTTCTCCAGGATCAGGCGCCGCTTCTCCAGCGCCTGGCGCACGCGCGCGCGGACTTCCTCCAGGTGGAACGGCTTGGTGAGGTAGTCCATGGCCCCCACCGCCAGGCAGTTCACCGCGGTGCTGACATCCGCCACCGCGGTGATGAGCATGACGGCGGTATCGGGATATCGCTCGCGCACGGTGCGCAGCAGCCCGATGCCATCCATCTCCGGCATGTGGAGGTCGGTGAGGACCAGCTGCGCGGGGCGACGGGAGAGCACCTGTAGCGCCTCGGCCCCGTTCCCGGCTTCCTCGCAGCTGAAGCCGTCGCTCTGCATCAGGCGCACGAGGACGCGGCGCAGGTGCGGCTCGTCGTCCACCACCAGGCAGCGCAACCCGCTCCCCTCGCCCGGAGGGGGCGTCGCAGTCGACGTGGTGGTCATCGCGCGCCCCCGCGGGGGTCGCGTATCTTCTCGCCCTTCCCTCTCGCACTCATTCGCATGTCCCGCATCTTCGAAGACGACCTGCAGTATGGTGTCGGTACGCGCGCCGTGCACGCCGGCCAGCGCCCCGACCCTACGTCCGGGGCGATCATGACCCCGATCTTCCAGACCTCCACCTACGCGCAGGAGGGGCTGGGGCGCAACAAGGGCTACGAATACGCCCGCGGCAAGAATCCCACGCGCGAGGCGCTCGAGCGTAACATCGCCTCACTGGAAGGTGGCACACACGGCTTCGCCTTCGCCAGCGGGATGGGGACGCTCGACTCGATCATGAAGCTGTTCAAATCCGGCGACCGCATCCTGTGCGCCGACAACATGTACGGCGGCACCCCGCGCCTCTTCGACCGGATCCTGGTCAACCTCGGGCTGCACTTCACGTACGTGGACACGCGCGATCCGCAGCGCGTGGCCGACGCGATGACCCCCGACGTGCGGGCGATCATCGTCGAGACCCCCACCAACCCGCTCATGTGGATCACCGACCTCGCCGCCATCGGCGAGATCGCCAGGCGGCACGGGGCGCTCTTCATCGTCGACAACACCTTCGCCACGCCCGTCTTCCAGCGCCCGCTGGCGCTGGGGGCACAGATCGTCTTCCACTCGACCACCAAGTACCTAAACGGCCACAGTGACATGGTGGGCGGGTGCGCCGTGGTGCAGGATGACGAGCTGGCGGCGCGCCTGCAGTTCATCCTCAACGCGGCCGGCGCCGTTCCCGGTCCCTTCGACGCCTGGCTGGTCTTGCGCGGGACCAAGACGTTGCACCTGCGCATGGCGGCGCACGACGCCAACGGGCGCCGCATTGCCGCCTGGCTCGCCCAGCGGCTGGGCGACGAGCGCGTCTTCTACCCCGGCCTGCCGTCCCACCCGCACCACGCCCTGGCCGCGAGGCAGATGTCGGGGTTTGGCGGGATGATCTCCTTCGACCTCGGATCGCGCGCGCTGGCGGAGCAGGTGCTCGGCAAGCTCAAGCTCTTCACCCTCGCCGAATCGCTGGGCGGGGTGGAGAGCCTCATCTGCCACCCGGCCACGATGACCCACGCCTCGGTGCCACCCGAGCGCCGACAGCGCCTGGGGATCTCCGACGGGCTGCTGCGGCTCAGCGTCGGGGTCGAGGAGGGAGAGGATCTCCTGGCCGACATCGCCCACGCGTTCGAGGGCGTGGCCTGAGACGGGCCGTCACCCTCCCGACACTTTCGCCCGAGCCAGATCGTAGAACCTGCACCCGCAGACGGGAGCCCCTCCCGTCTCCCGTCTCCCATCTCCCGTCTCCCCTCTCCACCATGCCCCGCATCGTCTTCACCGACATCTCGTCTGCCGCGTGGGAGCATCCGGCCGACCGCGCTGCGCTCAACGCCCTGCGCGCGATTCCGGGGTTCGACCAGGTGGTTCGCAAGGTGATGGCCTACTTCGGGGAGCGCGGCATCCGCCAGCTCTTCCTGGCCAACGCCGTGCGCGTGGGGCCCAACCAGCGTCCCAAGCTGTGGGCACAGTACCAGGAAGTGCTGGCCACGCTCGACTGGAAGGAGGTCCCGGAGCTGTACGTGACGCAGACGCCGCTGGTGAACGCGGCCGCCGTGGGCTTCGAAAAGCCGTTCATCGTGCTCAACTCGGGGCTCATGGAGCTGCTCAACGAGGAGGAGCGTCGCGACATCCTGGGGCACGAGCTCGGCCACATCATGAGCGGCCACACGACCTACACGACGATCGCGATCATCATCCTGACCATCGGGATCAACAACCTGCCGTTCCTCGCCGGCATCGCGCTGCTCCCCTTCCAGCTCGCCCTGATGGAGTGGTACCGAAAGGCCGAGTTCTCGGCGGACCGCGCGGGGCTGCTCGTCACGCAGGACCTGCGCATCACGGCCGGGACGTTCATGAAGATGGCCGGCGGCAAGGAGCTCGATGACACGCTCTCCGTCGACGCCTTCCTGGAGCAGGCGTCGCACTACGAGGGATCCAGCGACCTGGCCGACAAGATCTGGCAGGTGATCAACACCGCGTTCCGCACGCACCCCTTTGGCACCGTGCGGGCGGCGGAGCTGCAACGGTGGGTGCAGTCGGGCGCCTACGACCAGATCCTCGCCGGCGACTACCGCCGCCGCGGGGATGCACAGACGCCGCCGCTGTCGTCGGACATCGAGGACGCGGTCGGTTATTATGGGGAGCAGGCGCGCGGGGCGATGGACTCGATCGGCGGGGTCTTCGATCGTGCGCGCGATGCGTTCAACAGTGCCTTCAAGGGATCGTCCGGGACGTGAAGATTCTCCTCCTTGGCAGTGGTGGTCGTGAACACGCACTCGCATGGAAGCTCCAGCAGGATGACCCGTCGCTCGACCTCGTAGCCGCTCCAGGAAACCCAGGCATTGCCCAGATCGGCCGCTGCGTCCCGGTGACTGCCACCGACGCAGCGGCCGTTGTCGCGCTGGCCCGGGCCGAACAGCCGGACCTGGTCGTGATCGGCCCGGAGGCTCCACTTGCCGCCGGTGTGAGTGATGCGCTGCGCGACGCAGGGTTCACGGTCTTCGGCTGCTCGCAGGCGGCGGCGCAGCTCGAGTCGTCGAAGCGCTTTGCCAAGGAAGTGATGTTCGCCGCCAGCGTCCCCACCGCCAGCGCGTCGTGGCATGCGGATGCCCGATCGGCCAAGCTCGCGGCCCGGATGCGAGGGGCGCCGGTGGTGATCAAGGCGAGCGGGCTGGCAGCCGGGAAGGGGGTCGTCGTGGCCGAGACCATCGACGAGGCCGAAGAGGCGATCGATCGCATGTTCGGCGGCGCGTATGGTTCGGCTGGGACAGAGGTGCTGGTGGAGGAGTACATGGAGGGCGAAGAGCTCTCGGTCTTCGCCATCACCGACGGGGAGCATTTCGTGATGCTCCCGGCGGCCC
>CAZVDJ010000488.1:0-4105 GCA_964626245.1 uncultured Gemmatimonadaceae bacterium | reverse complement strand
TCGCCGAGCTGCGCACGCTCGCGCAGCCGGTGCGCGTGCGCGCGCGCGACGCCCCCGTCGTCGCGCGCACCCTGGTCCCGCTCGATCACCAGTCGGCGATCTTCCGGCGTGGCGACTCGGCGCTGGTGGTCATGGCCTACGACGTCTCCCGCAATCGCGAGTTGGCCAAGGCTGCGGGCGACCGCGGTGCGCTGGCGGCGGCGCTCGTCCTCACCAAGGGAGAGGAGGCCGACGCCACGGTGGTGCGTGCGGAGTCACCCGGCGTGCGTGGGACCCTCACGGCGCGCACCTCGTGGGGGCCGATGCTCATGAGTGCGGAAGTCGCCTCGCGACGGGATCACGTCCTCGCGCGGGCGCGATACGGCATGCGCGCCACCGACAGCCCGGGATCGCGGGTGAGCATCTCCGACCTCCTCCTGTTCACGCCCTACGACGGCATGCCGCGAACGCTGGAGGACGTGCTCCCGCACGTGGCGCCGACGCAGCAGCTGGCGCAGGGTGGGCGGATCGGGATCTACTGGGAGACCTACAACACGAATCCCGGAGGCGAGGGGATCGACGTCGCCATCACCGTCGCGCCCGAGGAGCAGGGCGGTGGCGGGTGGATGCGCCGGAGCCTGACGGCGTTGCGCCTGGTGCGCGAGGCGGAACCGGTGACGGTGGGATTGAGCGACGTCTCGGCGCGCGGCCGCGGCTTCACGCAGCGCGCGGTGGTGGTCGACCTCGCGACGCTCAAGCCGGGTCGCTACCTGATGCAGCTCGAGATCTCGGCGCAGGGGACCATCCCGGTGCGCGCCGAGCGGGTGCTGACGGTGCGCGCGGGTCGGTAGATTGCGGGACCGCACGTCCCCAGTCCGCCGTCCATGACCAGTCACGTCGACCCCGCCCTCCTCCCCACCTTCGCCGATATCGAGGAGGCCGCGCGCCACATCGGCGCCGCCTGCATCGTCACCCCCCTCCTCGAGTCGCCCGTCATCAACGACCGCATCGGCGGGCGCCTGCTGGTGAAGGCCGAGGGGATCCAGCGCACGGGGTCGTTCAAGATGCGCGGCGCGTACAACCGCATGCGCCTGCTCACCGCCGATGAGCGCGCCCGCGGCGTCGTGGCCTACTCGTCAGGCAACCACGGGCAGGCGGTCGCCGCGTGCGCCCGGCTGCTCGGGACCACGGCCACGGTCGTGATGCCCGCCGACGTCCCTCGCACCAAGGTGGACAAGACCCGGGCGTGGGGCGCCGAGATCGTCTTCTACGACCGGCAGAAGGACGACCGCGTGGCGATCGGGAAGCGACTGGCGGCGGAGCGCGGTCTGGTGCTGGTCCCCCCCTTCGAGGACCGCTACGTGATGGCCGGCGCCGGCACCGTGGCACTGGAGACGGTGCAGCAGGCGCGGGCGGCGGGAGCCACGCTCGACGCCATGATCGCGTGCTGCTCGGGCGGTGGGCTCGCCGCCGGGACCGGGCTGGTGATGCGCACGCTGGTACCGGCTGCCGACGTCTTCGCGGCCGAGCCCGTGGGCTTTGACGACACGGCGCGCTCGCTGGCCGCGGGCGAGCGCGTGAGCAACACGCCGGGGCTCACCTCCATCTGCGACAGCGTCCTGGCCCCCATGCCAGGTGAGCTGACCTTCGAGGTCAACCGCGTGCACCTGACGGGGGCGCTCGCGGTCAGTGACACCGAGGTCATCGACGCCATGCGCACGGCCTTCCGTGACCTCGGCGTGGTGGCGGAGCCCGGCGGCTCCGTGGCCATGGCCGCGGTCCTGAGCGGCCGTTACGACGCGCGCGGGCGCACGGTGGCCGTCACGCTCAGCGGGAGCAACGTCGACCTCGACGCCGCGCTCCGCTGGATGGCCACGCCGGCGGCCTGACGCGCGTTAGGCGCCCGGCGGTCCCGCGCCCGGCGGTCCGGCGCCCTCGGCGCGCGCCACCACGATGCTGATGTTGTCGCTCCCGCCTCCCGCCAGCGCGGCGGCGAGCAGCGCGTCGCACGCCTCGCGCGCGCTCGGCGCCCCCTCCATCAGGGTGCGCAGCGCGTCGTCGGGGACATGGCGCGTGAGGCCGTCGCTGCAGAGCAGCAGCGTGTCGCCCGGCTCCAGGTCGATGAGTCCGACCACCGGGTTCACCTCGCTGCTCCCCACGGCGCTGGCAAGCGTGCGCCCCATGGGCGAGTTGGCCACCTGCTCGTCGGTCACCGCCCCCGAGTCCAGCAGGTACTGCCCGAACGTCTGGTCGCGCGTGACCTGGAAGATGCGGTGGCGCCGCAGGTAGTACGCGCGCGAATCGCCCACGTGCACCAGGTAGGCGCGCGGTCCCACGAGCATCACCATGGTCAGCGTCGTGGCCGGCGTCCACTCGCTGGCCCCATGCTCGTCCCGCAGCCGGTCGTGCGCCTGCAGCACCGCCGCTTGCAGCTGGTCGATGAAGGCGTGCTCCTCCTCCATCTCGAAGCGGTGGTAGCAGCCGGTGGCCTGGGCCACGTACTCCAGCGTGGTCGTGATCGCCGTGCGGCTCGCCTCCGCCCCGCCCGCGCGCCCGCCCACGCCGTCGGCCACGACCATCAGGTGCGCCACGCCGCCGTCCATGCGCTCGTGCAGCACCGCCGAGTCCACGTTCGACGCGAGCACGTCCACCGACTTGCGAAGTGTCGCCACCAGGAAGTGGTCCTGGTTCTCCTGCGGCACCACGCCGCGGTGCGACAGCCCCCACACGTCGATGCGCAGGACGGCCTCGAACTCCTGGCTCCGGCGATGTGTCACGGCGCGTCGTCGTCCTTGCCGGGTTCCTTGGGCGGCTCGTACTCCGCCGTGGGGAACCTGAACGCCTCGGCCAGCTTGGCATCGCCCACATGCCCCAGCACGCGATGGGCGACGTACTCGCCCACCACCGGGCCGAACTTGAAGCCCTCGGCCTGCCCCACGCCCGCCACCCAGGCGTTGGAGGCGCCGGGCAGGAGGTCGATGATGAAGTCGCGGTTGATGCTCGACTCGTAGTGGCAGGCCCGCGTCTCCACCAGCGGCGCATTGGCCAACTGGGGAAAGCGAGCCTGCACGAAGCGCCGCGATCCGTCCAGCCGCTCCTGGCTCATCCAGCGGCCGCTGGTGTCCGGGTCCTGCTGCACCAGGTCGACCGTCGTCGCCGCCGTGCGCGTCTCGGCCGAGTCGCGCGCCGCCGGCGTTGCTCCTGGCGGCTGCGGCGGGGCGATGGCGCCCCGCACGCGAAAGCCGCGCAGGTCCACCGGCAGCGCCGGCCACCCCGTGACGCCGGGGAAGTTGTAGCTGGGGAGGTTGGGATACGAGAAGCGCCGGTCGCCCTCGGGAACGCCGAAGTAGCAGACGTAGCCCAGCGGGATACGCATGCGCTTCTCGAGCTGCGCCGGAAAGACCTTCCGCAGCCACGGCCCGCAGCAGAAGACGTAGCGATCGCCGCGAATCACCGTTCCGTCGTCCAGGACCACGCCGTCCATCTGCCCGTTGACCACGGGCCCCGGCCGCACCCGCCCGATCACCAGGCGTGCCCCCTCGCGCTGGGCGATGGACGCCACCGCCTGCGTGGCGTGCCGCGCCCGGCACACGCCCGCGTCGGGCTCAGTGATGGCGATCTCGATGTCGCGCGCATCGATCACCGGCCACCGCTTCATCACTTCAGCGCCGTCGATGATCTCGTGCGGCACTCCCTGCGCCTTCCACAGCTCCAGCGTGCGCTTCACGAACGGCTCTTCCTTCGGGCGGCAGATCACGTCCCCCGTCTGGTGGAAGAACTTCGTGCGGAACTCGGCGGCGTATTGTTCATCGAAGGCGCGCCATCGCTGGATGGCCGTGCGCGCCCATGCGGTCCACAGCTCGCCGGCATTCGCGCGGTCGCCGTATGAGGAGCGGATGCCGCGCGTCTCGTCGCCACTGGAGGCCTTGGAGTTTCCGGGACCATAGGCATCGATCATCGTCACCTGCACGCCCCGGCGTCGCAGGTGCAGCGAGGTCCATCCACCCCACGCCCCCGCCCCGATCACCACGACGTGCCCCGAGCCCCGGCTGCTGCGCGCCGGTACCACGCCCAGTCGGTTCGTTCGCGGCGCATGACGCGGGCGATGCGAGCTTCAAGCTGGCGA
>CAZVDJ010000487.1:0-4114 GCA_964626245.1 uncultured Gemmatimonadaceae bacterium | reverse complement strand
GGCCGTGTCGTTGGTGCGGTCGCAGGGGTGGAACTCGACCTGCGGATTGTCGTCGACGAAATCGTAGAGTCGCCGCGAGCCGTTGATGAACGACGTCACGGTGCGCCCGGCGTGGATCTGCTTGTAGCGGTTGGTCACGGCGCCGGATTCGATCAGGTCGACCACCCGATCCGAGAACATCTCGGTGTGGATCCCCAGGTCCTTCTTGTCGTGCAGCCGCGTGAGCACGGCGTCGGGGATGGCACCGATGCCCATCTGCAGGGTGGCGCGGTGCTCCACCAGTGCGGCGACCAGCTCGCCGATGCGTCCCTCCACGGCCGACTCCACGCCGGGCGCGTGCTCTGGCAGCGGGCGGTTGGTCACCGTGAAGGCGTCGAGCCGGTCGAACGGGATCGCGGTGTTGCCCAGCGTTCGCGGCATGCACGCGTTGATTTCTCCCACGACGAAGCGCGCGGTGTCCACGGCGGCGCGGGCGCAATCGACGGAGGTGCCCAGCGAGCAGTAGCCGTGCCGGTCGGGAGGCGACAGCTGCACGATCGCCACGTCGAGCGGAATGATGCCGTTGTGAAAGAGGGCGGGGATGTCCGACAGGAAGACGGGGACGAAGTCGGCGCGCCCCTCGGCCACCGGCTCGCGCAGGGCAGGGCCGCAGAAGAGCGAGACCGAGCGAATGCGCTCGGCAATGCCCGGGGCGGTCCAGGGCGCCGCTCCCTCCGTATGCATGTGGTACAGGCGAACGCCTTCCAGGTCGGCGCGCCGGGTGAGCGCGGCCAGGAGGGGGTGCGGCGTGGCGGCGGCGCCGTGCACGAAGACGCGCATTCCGCTGGTGACGAGCGAGACGGCGTCATCGGCGGAGACGCCGCGGGCGGACCAGTCGGGAGCGAGCATGTCGAAACGGTGGGGAGAGGCGGACGGGAATAACCTAACGACTGGTCACGCCCGCGGGGACGGGGACGACCGCGGGTGCCGACGCGTCGAGCGCCCTGGACGGGGCCGGCAACGCGCCCCCGGGGCGTCGCTCGACGCTGAGTTCGGGAAAGCGCGCGACAAGCGCGGCGCTGGCGAACGCGGCCTCCTGGCGCAGGGCGGCATCGAACCAGGGGACGACGACGGCGTTGAGCAGGGCGTGCATGCGGGGCGGGGCGATGCCGCCGAGCAGCCCGATGCGCGCGCCGAGCGCCGGAGCGAACCAGTTGAGGTCCGTGAAGTCCAGGTGCTTGGCGCCGCGGACCGTCAGGAGCCAGCTGGCTCCCGTGGCCCGCTCGTGGAAGATGCGATGCAGCTGGCGGCTTTCCTCGGCCGCGGCGAAGAGGAAGGGGCGGGAGAGCGGCGTGTGCGCCGCATCGCCGTACAACACTCCGACCAGGTTGATTCCGGCGGCGCAGCGCGTATCGGCCACGCAGACGCCGGCGGCCGTGGCGCCGCCGAACGACATGCCGAACAGTCCGACGCGGTCGGTGTCGAGGCGCCCGGGCAGCAGGGTGTCGGCGCCCGTCCCCGCGCGACTCATGCGCGTGAGCGCGTCCAGGACGAACCGGGTGTCCAGCACCCACGGCGCAATGGAGGTGTCGAGCGGCGCGGTGAGCGCGTACATGTCGGGGAGGACGGCCGCCACCGCGGCGGTGTCGCGGGCCGCTTGCAGCCGGCGGGCGAGGTCGACCGAACGCGCCATGGTGGCCGAGTCGCCAACTGCGAGTCGAGGCCGTGCGGCCAGGACCTTCCCGGCATGCACCACGATCGCGGCCGCCTCGTAGGGATGGTCGATGGAGGCGATGACGAAGCCGTGCGACGCGAGCTCCTCCATCTGCACGGAGTTCTGTGACTCGGTCCCCACCGCGTAGCCGTGCGAGCAGAGGATGAGCGGGAGGCGGGCCGGTGACGAGGAGAGCCAGGCGCGGCGATGGGCGTGCGTCTCGACGTTGACCAGGTGCGAAAGCGCGAAACCGGGGAGCCCCAGCGCTCGGGCCATTGCGGCGGCGACCTCCCGCTCGATGTACGGATCGGGATTGCCGGCGACCGAGTCGGCGGGGAACCAGAGTCGAACGACCAGCGTGCGCTTGTCGCCGGGTTCGGGCGAGAGGTCCTGGTCGCGCGTGCTGTCTGTGAGGATGAGCCAGCGCGTCCCCACACGATGCGGTCCACTCGGCGCCGGCAAGGCAAAGAGCGGGACGAGGGAGGCGATCGCCGCGCTGCCACCTGCCAGCAGGAGGACGAATAGTCCGCTCACGCGGCGCATCCAGCCCGGCACGGCGGGGGCGGTCGAACCGGCGAGCACCGGGCGTTCCTCGACGTCGGCCGCGGCGTGTGGGCGCGAGGCGTCGTCGGTGAACGGGTCAGCCGCGGCTCGCGAGGCTGCGGGGTGCGCCGCATTCTCACCACCGCGGCCAGGGCGAGGAGCGCGGCGGCGGCGTAGGCCGGCACCAGTTGCCAGCGGCCGTGGTCGAAGAAGACGTGAAGGACGGCGAGCGTGATCGGGACGAAGGGGCGATAGCGCAGCGCGGCCGGGCGTCCTGCCGGCGCGATGAAGAGCGAGACGCCGCACAGGACGAGCGAGGCGAGGAAGACGATTTCGAGTGGGCGCACGGCGTCGGCGTGAGAGAGGGGCGGCCAGGACGCGGGATTGTGCGCCCAACGCGCACCGGCTGGCAAGCGCAGTGGGGCACCGGTGCGCCCGTGCTCCGGCGTGACGGCGACGCGCGTCGCCCTCTCGACGCTCGCCGCGCGCGGAACCACCTTACCGGCCAGCTGCTGCCGCGTACGCCCTGTGGCCATGGCGGAGACGCGCGTCGCGTCCTGCCCCCTCACCTAACGATGGAGGTCTCGCCGATGTTCTCCCGCCGACAGTTCCTGGCCACGTCGTCGCTGGCGCTCGCCGGCTCCGCCTGCGCCCCGGGGAAGGGGGAGGCGAGTGCGGCGCAGGACGACGAGCACGGAGGAGGGAGTGGTGGTGGAGCGCTGCCGCCGGCGATCGCCGCCCTGGCGTCGATGAAGGACCAGGCCACACCGATCTCGGTGGATGAACGCCGCGCGCGACTCGAGAAGGCGCGCCGCCTGATGACGGAGCACAAGATCGACGCCCTGATGCTGACCGGCGGGACGTCGATGGTCTACTTCACCGGGATGCAGTGGGGCAACAGCGAGCGCCTGACCGGGGTGATCATCCCCGTGAAGGGGACGCCGTTCGTGGTCACGCCCAAGTTCGAGGAGGAGCGGACGATCGAGCAGGTCAAGCTCGGGCCGCTCGGCACGGGGACCGACGTCCTGACCTGGGAGGAGGACGAGTCACCATCCGCGCTGGTGGCGCAGGGGCTGCGGGCGCGTGGGATCGCGAGTGGAACGCTTGGCGTGGAGGAGACGACCAAGTTCGTGTTCAGCGACAACGTGGCGCTGGCCGCGCCCCAGTTGCGGCTGACGAGCGGGACGCCCGTCACGGCCGGGTGCCGGATGACCAAGGACGCGCACGAGCTGGCGCTCATGAAGCTGGCCTCGGCGGTGACGCTCAAGGCGTACGAGGCGGCCTACAAGTCGCTCAAGGAGGGGATGACGCAGGGCGACTTTGCCCGGCTGGTGTCGCAAGCGCATGAGAAGCTCGGCTTCCCGGGCGGGGCCGGGGTGCAGGTGGGCGAGTTTTCGGCGCTGCCGCATGGTTCGATCACGCCGCAGGTCGTGCGCGAGGGCTCCATCCTCCTGATCGACGGCGGGTGCAAGGTGGAGGGGTACTCGTCGGACATCTCGCGCACGTTCGTGCTGGGCAAGCCGACCGACAAGATGAAGCAGGTCTTCGAGCTGGAGCTGGCGGCGCAGACGGCGGCATTCAAGGCGGCGCGCAAGGTGATCGAGGACGGCGGGTACGGCCCCGGCTACAAGTACTTCACGCACCGGGTGGGACACGGCCTGGGGATGGATGGACACGAGTGGCCGTACCTCGTGAAGGGGAATGCGTTGCCGCTGGCGGTGGGGATGACGTTCAGCGACGAGCCCGGGATCTACATTCCGGGCGAGTTTGGTGTGCGCCTCGAGGATGACTGGGCGGTGACCGAGGATGGGGCGGAGATGTTCACGCCGCAGTCGCCGTCGCTGGAGGATCCGTTCGGGTCGGGTGGGGTGGCGTAAG
>CAZVDJ010000486.1:0-4115 GCA_964626245.1 uncultured Gemmatimonadaceae bacterium | reverse complement strand
CCGGCCAACACCGCCCCCACCGCCCACCCCGGCGGCCCCTACACCGGCGCAGAAGGCGCGCTCATCGCACTCGACGGCTCCGCCTCCTCCGACCCCGAGAACACCCCGCTCACCTACGACTGGGACTTCGGCGACGGCTCGCCCCACGGCACCGGCCCCACCCCCAGCCACGCCTTCCCCGACAACGGCAGCTACACCGTCACCCTCACCGTCAGCGACGGCTCGCTCTCGCATTCCTCCACCACCACCGTCACCACCAGCAACGTCGCCCCCACCGGCGTCATCACCGCGCCGAGTGGCGCGTCCGCCCCGCAGGGGAACGTGACGCTGACGCTCGGCAACATCGTCGAGCCGTCGTCGATCGATGCCGCGGCGCTCCAGTTCCGCTTCAACTGCGGCAGCAGCTGGGGCCCGATCGTCTCGTCGCCCACCACCACCTGCGCCCTCCCCACCACCGGGAACCGGACGCTGCGAGTCACCATCCGCGACAAGGACGGCGCGCAGTCCAACTACAGCAAGGTGGTGAACATCACCAATGTCGGTCCCACCGTCACCATCCTCTCGCCCTCCACCGTGACCATTGCCGCCGGGACCGCCATGACCTTCTCGGCGAGCTTCACCGATCCCGGCACGGCCGACGGCCCTTGGCCGGCACGTGTGCAGTGGGGGGGCGGACTCGGCGTGCAAGCGCTGGGCAACAAGACGCCGGGCACGCCGTTCGGCGCGTCGAAGGTCTATCCGACCACCGGCACCTTCACCGCGCTCGTGGAAGTGAAGGACAAGTTCGGCGCCGTCGCCCAGCGCGGGAGCATCTCGGTGATCGTGCAGTAGCGGCGGCCCTTCGCGCGCCCAGACCGGCTACGCACCACGCTCGCACGTCTCGACTCGATGCCCGTCGGCATGCCGTTTCACCGGCGGCCGGCGGGCATCGCTGCGTGACGCGCAGCCACGCGGCAGGTTGGGCCGCGCTTCGCGTCCCCGGCGGGGCAAGGCGCCCAGCAGTTTTAGCCTTCGGAGAAGACGAGAGGACGGGAAGACGGGAAGACGAGGGGCGGCAGTTCGTGCCCTTGCGCTCGCTTCTCGTCGTTTTCAGGTTGGGGGCGCCAACCCGTGAAGAGACGCCTGAAGCTGCGGCGCCGTCGGCCGCCGCGAGCTGGCGCCCCTTTCTCGCGCCTGCGGTCAGGGTCGGCGGTGGGAGGTCGCTACAAGCGGAGGAGGAGTACCGCATGGCCCGAACGTCGCCGCGCCGCTGTGCGCGCATAGCCGGAATCGGCATACTGTTCGCCGTGGTGTCGCTAGTTGGCTGCCGTGATGCGGGGTTGCCACCTTCAGGCAGCATTCCAAAGGACCCTTATCTTCCCGCTCGTGCGGCGCACAGCCCGCCCGACAGCTACGTCCTGTCGATTCTACCGTTCATAGACTGCGGTAGCACCGTCATCAGCGTCTTCGCCAACGCTATCAGCGCACCAGGCGTCGTCGCCGGCTCTCAACTCGGGTGTGGATATCAGGAGGCGCTTATCTGGAGAGGGGGCGCACTGAGCGTAGTGGAACCACCGTATCCCTCAGGCATCAGCGCGTCTGTGCAGGGCAGCAATGACCTGGGCACGCTCGTTGGCGTTCGAGAGTGGCACGGCGAGTCACACGCCACTGCGTGGTCGAACGGCGTACCGGCTGACCTTGGGACGCTGGGGGGTACCCTCAGTGTCGCGTTCGCGGTCAATACAGCAGGAGTCGTGGTTGGCAGATCGCTCCCCGCGCTAGGAAGCAGGAACCGAGCATTCGTGTGGGAGCGCGGAGTCATGCGAGACTTAGGGCAACTTCCGAATCCCGGCACGTCGAGTTACTCGGCCAATGACATCAACGAAGAAGGAGTCATCGTGGGAGGGGGAAGTACGCTCGCCGATAGCGGGCGATTGACCCCGTTCATTTATCGCTCGGGTGTGATGTCGGCGCTTCAGGGCTTTGGGCAGGCGCATGCGATCAATGACGCCGGGACCGTCGTGGGCTACGTAAGGCTCGGCAGCAGCGCCACGCAGGCTGCGGCGATGTGGATCAATGGCCGCGTCACCCTGCTCGGCACACTCCCAGGTCACCGGTGGAGCAGTGCGCTCGACATCAACAATCGCGGTCAGGTTGTGGGCGAGAGCGAGGGGCAACCGTTTGTGTGGGCGAATGGCGTAATGACCGCGCTCCCTCTCGCGGCGCCGTGGGCGACCAACGGCTCGGCCACCGCCATCAACGACGCCGGAGTCATTGTCGGTTCTGTCTACAGCCACTCGTCGCCTTCTCGCGCTGTGGTGTGGACCCCCAACACCGCCCCCACCGCCCACCCCGGCGGCCCCTACACCGGCGCAGAAGGCGCGCTCATCGCACTCGACGGCTCCGCCTCCTCCGACCCCGAGAACACCCCGCTCACCTACGACTGGGACTTCGGCGACGGCTCGCCCCACGGCACCGGCCCCACCCCCAGCCACGCCTTCCCCGACAACGGCAGCTACACCGTCACCCTCACCGTCAGCGACGGCTCGCTCTCGCATTCCTCCACCACCACCGTCACCACCAGCAACGTCGCCCCCACCGGCGTCATCACCGCGCCGAGTGGCGCGTCCGCCCCGCAGGGGAACGTGACGCTGACGCTCGGCAACATCGTCGAGCCGTCGTCGATCGATGCCGCGGCGCTCCAGTTCCGCTTCAACTGCGGCAGCAGCTGGGGCCCGATCGTCTCGTCGCCCACCACCACCTGCGCCCTCCCCACCACCGGGAACCGGACGCTGCGAGTCACCATCCGCGACAAGGACGGCGCGCAGTCCAACTACAGCAAGGTGGTGAACATCACCAATGTCGGTCCCACCGTCACCATCCTCTCGCCCTCCACCGTGACCATTGCCGCCGGGACCGCCATGACCTTCTCGGCGAGCTTCACCGATCCGGGCACCGCCGACAACCCTTGGCCGGCGCGTGTGCAGTGGGGGGGAGGACTCGGCGTGCAGGCGCTGGGGAACAAGACGCCAGGAACGCCGTTCGGCGCGTCCAAGGTCTACCCCACCCCGGGAACGTTCACCGCCGTGGTCGAGGTCAAGGACAAGTTCGGCGCCTTTGCCCAGCGCGGCACGATCACGGTGATCGTGCAGTAGCATCGCAGCACGCCGGGGCCGGCAGCATTGAGGCCGGCCCCTCAGCACCACACCTTTCCGGATGGGCGAGGCGCCAACGCGGCCTCGCCCATTTCCGTGCACCGTCAGGAGCGGGCGTCGACATGGCAGACCATCACGATCAGGACCGCCGGGACTTCCTCAAGCGCGGCGCGGCGCTCGGCGCGGGGCTCGCGGCGGGCCTTCCCGCCCTTGCCAACGCCCAGGACCAGGCGCGCGAGGAGCCGTCGGCGGTGGCGCCAACGTCCGCCGCCACCATGGCCGGCGTCCCGTTCGAGCGGCGCGACACGGTCCGCATCGCGATCGTGGGCACTGGGCTCCGCGGGCGCTCGGTCCTGAATGAATGGCTGGCGGTGCCTAACGTGCGCATCACCGCGCTGTGCGACACCGTCCCGGAAAAGGTGGAGATGGCAGTGCAGCAGATGCGCCGCGCGGGGCACGACTACGAGCCGGCGCGCTTCACCGCGGGCGAGCGTGCCTTCGAGCAGCTCGTCAGGCGCGACGACATCGACATCGTCTACACCGCCACGCCGTGGGAGTGGCACGTCCCCATCTGCCTGGCGGCCATGAACGCGGGCAAGCACGCGGCCACCGAGGTCCCCGCCGCCTACACGCTCGAGGAATGCTGGCGGCTGGTCGACACGTCGGAGCGCACGCGCCGCCACTGCCTGATGATGGAGAACTGCAACTACGGCTACAACGAGCTGCTCGTCCTCACCATGGTGAAGGCCGGCGTCTTCGGGGAGTTGAAGCATGCCGGCGCCGCGTACAACCACGACCTGCGCGCCATCCTCTTCGAGAACAAGGACGAAGGGCTCTGGCGGCGCGCGCACCACACCCGCCACGACGCCAATCTCTACCCCACGCACGGGCTGGGGCCGGTGGCCTTCATGCTGGGGATCAACCGCGGCGACCGCTTCGACTACCTGGTCTCGATGAGCACCCCGGAGATGGGGCTCACCA
>CAZVDJ010000485.1:0-4127 GCA_964626245.1 uncultured Gemmatimonadaceae bacterium | reverse complement strand
GCCGTCACCAGGACGCCGAGCGCGCTCCGCACGTCGGCCGTTGACGACGCCGCATGCTCGCCCAGGTCCCACGACGCCAGCACCTCGCGCGTCGCCTCGTCCAGCGCCTCCCACGCCGCCGGGAGCCCGTTGCCGGGAACGGCGGCAAGCGCCGACGGGGCCGCCTCTGCAGCGCCCCCGCGTGCTCGCGGCCCCTCCCGACTGCCCGACGTGGTCGTCACCAAGTGGCGTGTGAGGGTCGTCCCGGTCATTCGTCCATCGGGGCGTTCATCTCATCCCGGCGGAACCCATGCTTCTCCATCAGGCGGTACAGCGTCGTCCGGTCGATGTTCGCCAGGCGCGCCGCCTTGGACATGTTGGAGCCCGCGCGCGACACGAGCTGCCCCAGGTACTCCTTCTCGAAGTGGGCGATGAGCTTGTCCTTGGCCACGTGGAACGGCTCGTTCATCACGTTGGGCGGGAAGCCGCCCTGCGTCGTCTCCGTGACCACGTCGTCGTAGATGGGGACGTCGTCCGGGAGGACGAGGTGCCCCGGCTCGGTGAGGACCGCCAGCTGCTCGATCACGTTCTGCAGCTCGCGCACGTTGCCACGCCAGGGACGCGTGCGCAGGAACTCCACCGCACTCTCGGAGATGCGCGGCTGCGCTTCGCCAGTACCGCGATGCCGCTCCCAGTAGTGCGTAAGGAAGTGGTTCGCCAGGAGCGGGATGTCCTCGGGGCGCTTGCGCAGCGGGGGGAGGTGGATCGGGACGACGCGCAGGCGATACAGCAGGTCCTCGCGCAACGTCCCCTTGCTCACGCACTCCTGCGGCACGCGGTTGGTGGCCGAGAGGAAGCGCACGTCGACCACGGCATCTTCCTTCTCGCTCCCCACGCGGCGCACCACGCCCTCCTGGATCACGCGCAGCAGCTTGGCCTGCAGCGGCAGCGACATCTCGGTGAGCTCGTCCAGGAAGAGCGTCCCGCCGTTCGCAATCTCCAGCAGGCCGGGCTTGTCGCGGTCGGCGCCGGTGAACGCCCCCTTGCGATGACCGAACAGCTCCGACTCCAGGAGCCCCTCGGGAAGCGCCGCGCAGTTGATCGGCACCATGGGGCGCGAGGCGCGGCGGCTGTGCGCGTGGATGAACTGGGCGATGACTTCCTTCCCCGTGCCGCTCTCGCCCATGATCATCACCGAGGCGTCCGTGCTGGCCACCTTGCGGGCCAACTCCACCGCCTTGCGGAATGCGGGGGAAACCCCCAGGAGGGTGATCTTGTCGCTGTTGCCGCTTTGCTTGGAGAGCTGCACGCGAAGGTCGCGCGTCTCGCGCGCGACCATGACGGCGTGCGACGCCCGTCCCACCAGCACCTGGAGGTGGGTGGCGGAGAAGGGCTTGGGGAGGTAGTCCCACGCACCGGCGCGCAGCGCCTCGATGCTGGTGGTGACCGACGGATTCCCCGTCATCACGACGACGATGGTGTCCTTGCTCGACTCCAGCGTCGCCTTGAGGATCTCCATCCCCGACACCGGGGTCATGTAGAGGTCGACGAGGACGATGTCGAAGCGGCGCCGCTTCACCAGGTCCACGGCCTCGTCACCCCGCCCGAGCGTCGTGACGTTGAAGCCGTCCATCTGGAGGACGCTGGCGCACCCCTCTCGCAGGGTGCGGTCGTCGTCGACGATGAGGAGCGAGAGGTTCGCCTTCACCTCCGGCGAGATGGAGAGCGGGTCCCGCGCCTCACCGTCGGCGGTCGTCCCGCGCTCTCCGTCGCGAACTGCAGCACCAGTTGCCATGAAAGTGCACCCGATTCGAGGTCGTCTCGCGCGAGGCGTCGAAGCGACACTTCGGCGCGCCGTCCTCAAGGGGCGAGCGTCGAGCGTGTCCTGACGTGTAGTAACGGCACCGCAGCACTCCCGCTGCAGCCTCCCGTTGCCGTAAATACGATCCAGCGGTGGCGAGGTCAAGCGACACCGCAGCATCGTAACAACACCTCGTGTCAGTCACAGTCGACACGGGTGTTGGGTCACACCAACATCATGTGGTAGAGGGACGCATTTCGGTGGCGTTGGTCACGTCCGGGGCGGGTGGGCCCGGATTTGCGTTGGATCAGCTCGCCACGGGAACCGGGAAGCCGCCGTTTGGAGCACCGTGCGCCCATTTTTCGGTATAAACGTCTGTCGTCAGCTGCGATCATCAGGAACAACCGACGCCATGTCCGCCCACCTCGTCCCATCCTCACAGAGCTCAGCCGCGGCGCCGCGGCCGGACGGATTCGTCCCCGCGCCGCAATGGGGCGGTCCCCCCGCCCCGGCCGCGCCCGAGGGGGGCGGCATGGGCGACCAGGTCGCACGCTCGCTCGCCGCGATCAAGCGCTACAAGTGGCTGGTGATCGCCGTGATCGCCATTGGGAGCGCGGCGGGCTTTGCCGTCACGCGCTTCGTCGAGCCCAAGTACGACGTCCAGGCCTCCATCTGGATCGCTGCCACCCCTGGCCGCGCCGGACAGATCGGTCCGGTCTCGGCCCCGGGACTCGTGAACAGCGACGTTGCCTGGATGGAGCTCGCCCGTTCGTTTTCCGTGCTCGACAAGGTGGTGGGCAAGCTGGCGCTCTACGTCTATCCGGATAACGCCGGCGACACGCTCGTCGTCCGCGAGCTCTTCCCCTCCGACTCCCTCCAGCCCGGCCCCTACCAGCTCCAGGTGCGCGGCAACCGCTACCAGCTGGTGCGGCCGCCGCAGCAGCGTGGGGAGAAGGAAGTCGTCATCGAGCGCGGCGCCGTTGGCGATTCCATCGGACGCGGCGTGGGCTTCCTGTGGCAGCCCTCGCCCGAACTGCTCAAGGGGCGCGAGACGGTCGGATTCTACGTGGTCTCGCCGCGCGAGGCGGCGTTCAACCTCGGCAACCAGCTCACGGTCACCGTTCCACAGAACTCCAACCTCATGCGGTTCGGGCTGTCCGGCGGGAAGCCGGGGCTGCTGGCCACCACGCTGAACACGGTCTCCCGCGAGTTCGTCAGCGAGGCGATCCGCCTCAAGCGCGAGAACCTCACCGTCTCCGCCGAGGCCACGGAGGAGCAGCTCGAGCAGGCCACGGAGCAGCTGGCGCGGGCGCAGACCGAACTGGAGCGCTTCAAGATCAACACGGTCACGCTCCCGACCGAGCAGATGGCGATCACGCCGGGCGTCTCCATGACGATGAACCCGGTCTTCACCGCCTACTTCAACGACCGCGTCGCCTACGACCAGGTGCGGCGCGATCGCGAGGCGCTGGAGCGCATCATCGCCGAGTCCCGGGACCGCGGAGGCAAGATCTCGTTGGAGGCGCTGCGCTCCGTGGGAAGCGCGGTGGCGAGCAATGCCAGCCTCACGGCGGAAATCGCCAACCTGAACACCGCCAAGGGACAGCTGGTCAACCTGCAGAAGACCTACACCGACGAGTACCGCATGGTGAAGGATCTGAAGCAGCAGATCGAGCTGATGGAGGCGCAGTCCATTCCCACGCTGGTCTCGTCGTCGCTGGCGGAACTGCGCGAGCGCGAGGCGGAGATGAAGCGGCGCATCGACGGCGCCTCGGAGGAGCTGAAGGCCATCCCGGCACGCACGGTCGAGGAGATGCGCCTCACCCGCGAGCTGCAGATCGCGCAGACCATCTACATCGACCTGCAGCAGCGCACGCAGCAGGCGCGGTTGTCGGAGAAGAACGCGCTGCCGGACGTCTCCATCCTCGACACCGCCGTGGCACCGCGATTCCCGTCCAGCGACACCACGATGGGGATCATCCTCGTCGCGATCGCCGCGAGCGTGGGACTCGGGCTCGCCCTGGCGCTCCTGCTCGACCGCACCGACAAGCGCTTCCGCTATCCGGAGCAGGCCACGGGTGAGCTGGGGCTCGACATCATCGGCGCCATTCCGTCGTACAAGAACCCGACCAACCCGGCGGCGCGTCTCGAGGAAGCGTCGCAACTCATCGAGTCGTTCCGGACGATCGCGCTCTCCGTACGCAGCGCCTTCGACGGGCTGGGACCGGTGCAGCTCACGGTCTCGTCGCCCGGTCCGGGCGACGGCAAGTCGTTCGTCTCCGCCAACCTGGCCTCGGCGCTCGCCGACTCCGGCTATCGGACCCTCATCGTGGACGGCGACATCCGT
>CAZVDJ010000484.1:0-4132 GCA_964626245.1 uncultured Gemmatimonadaceae bacterium | reverse complement strand
GCAACATCCTCACGATGACCAGCGGGTTGCGCGACCAGTGGGCGCTGCTCGGCCTCATGGGGCGTGGGCCGGGCAGCGAGGTGCACACGCACGCCGAGATCCTGGACCTGGTGCGGCGCCAGCGCGAGCTCAACTTTGCGCCGGGGAGCGAGTACCTGTACAGCAACACCGGCTACGTGCTGGCCACGATGATCGTGTCTCGCGTGAGCGGCATGCCGTTCGCCCAGTTCACGCAGGAACGCCTCTTTGCCCCGCTGGGGATGACGAAGACGCAGTGGCGCGACGACTATCGCCGCGTCGTCCCGGGGCGCGCGACGGCATACAGCTACGAGCGCAACGCCTGGGTGCAGGACATGCCGTTCACCATGGTGCACGGCAATGGCGGCCTCCTTTCCTCGCTCGACGACCTGCTGCGCTGGAACGAGGCGCTGTCGGGCGGCTTGTTAGGCAGGCCGGAGCTCACGCGCCTGCTGGAGACGCAGATGCGGCTCACCGACGGGCGCACGATCAGCTACGCGCTGGGGCTGCAGGTGGCGCCGTGGACGAACGGCGTGCGCGAGGTGTCGCACTCGGGCGCCACCGCCGGCTACCGCACCTTCCTGGCCCGCTACCCGGAGGCGCGCACCTCGGTGGCCGTCTGGTGCAACGCGGCCCAGGCCAACGCCGTGCAGCTGGGGCGGCAGGTGGCGGCGGTCCTCGTGCCGCGCGCCACGCCCGTTCGCACGGCGCCCACGCCCATCGCCGCCGCGGAACGCGAGCAGATCACGGGACCGTATCGCAATCCGCGCACGGACGACTGGCTGATGATCTCGTCCGCGGGCGAGTACGCGCGCGTCATCGGCCCCGCCGCCGATTCGCTGCGCCGCGATGGCGCCCCGGGCCGCTACCTCGTCGGCCCCGGGATGACGCTCACCTTCTCCCCCGCTGGCTCCAGGGCCACCACGTTGCGCCTCCAGTCGCCCGACGGCGACGTGAACGAGATGATCGCCTCGCCACCGCCGGCGGCCGGCAGCATCACCCTTTCCGACTACGCCGGCACCTTCCGCTCGCCTGAGTTGGAGTCGCGGGTCACGATTCGCGTGGACGGCGCGCGGCTGCTCGTGCGGATCTCGCCCGACGAGGAGACGACGCTCCTCCCCTTCTATCGCGACGGCTTCAGGTTCGGCGGCGGGACGGTGCGCTTCGAGCGCGACGCCTCGGGGCGCGTGACCGGCCTGCGCGTCTTTGCCGGCCGGGCGCGCCACGTGCGCTTCGACCGGGAGGGGTGAGGACGATGGAGAACGCACGCCTCTCCACGCGCAACCGCGTGGCCATTGCCCTCTCGGTGGTTTCCCTCGCACTCCTGTGGCCCGGGCTCGTGCAGCCCGCGCTCACCATCTCGGCGTCGATGGAGATCTTCGGCACCACGCGTGAACTCACCAACGAGACGCGGAGCGTCGTCGGGGCGGTGAAGAGCCTGCACGAGACGGGGAACAACTTCGTGGCGGGGCTCATCGTCCTGTTCAGCATCGTCATCCCCGTCACCAAGGCGGCGCTGATGGTCCCCATCCTGGCGCGGCGCGGGTCCGAGGGGAGCCACCGCCTGTACCGATTCGTGCGTTCCGTGAGCAAGTGGTCGATGGCCGACGTCTTTGCCGTCGGGATGCTCATCGCCCTGCTGGTGGCGAAGGGGACGGCCAACCTCTCGGCCGTGGCCGGTCCCGGCTTCTACTGCTTCGCCGCCTACTGCCTGGTGTCCAACGCGGCCTTCCAGGCGCTGTGGGTGGAACCGCCGCCCTCGGCTGCCTAACGCGTCGTGACGCCGTCCTTGCGCGGCGTCACGCGGAACCTGGCCAGCGGCTTGCCATCCATGCTCACCGTCCCGTCCAGGACGCCGTCGGCCGAGAGGGTGGCATCGTGTTCGAGCACACGGCCCTCGGGGGCGGTGACGCGGTAGCGCACCTGCGCCCCCTCACGCACCACGTGGCTGATCGGTCCGCTTCCCTGTCCCGGGACCATCGCCGTCCCGACGATGGGCGCGGAGGCGGCGGCCTGCGTGAAGGTGTAGAGCACGGGGACGACGATCGAGCTGTCCTTGAGCGGGATGGTGGCGGTTCCGCTCCAGCTCCCCACCAGCGATGGCGTGACCACCGCGGAGGCACGTGTTGCGCTTGGCGCCTTCTTCCCCCCCGCGCCGCCCCCTGCTTGCGCGGCGGCAGGGGCGGACAGGAGAACGAGCGCCGCCAGCGTGGCCGGCCCCAGGCGACGGCCGGCGCGCGCCGCACCCACGGACGTTGCCCGCGACGTGGCACCGGTCACGGCAAGCGGCAGGTCGTTCCTCGTGGCGATGGTCGGCGCGTTGGGGATCATGCGAGTTCCGTGGGAGTGGAATGTCCGTGCGGATGATACCACCTGGACGGGACAATGTGCCGGGTATCCTGGTGCGTCAGAGCGATGCGTGCAGCACGTCCACCAGCTCCTCGTCGGTGAGCACGACCGGATTCCCCTTCATGCTGCTCGCCGCGCGCGCGGCGCTCGCGATGGCCGGGACGTGGTCTCGCCGCACGCCAAAGCTGGACAGGGGCGGGATCGCCAGCCGGTCGACCAGCGAGGCCAGCCACGGCGCCAGGTCGTGTGCCTGCGCGTCGTGCCGCCCGGTGACCGCGCAGGCCACCTCGGCATATCGCGCGAGGGCCGGCGACCCCGGCACGCGCGCCTGAATGGCGTGCACGTTCACCCGGGTGACGTGGGGGAGGAGCCGAGCGCACGCCACGCCATGCGGCACGGGGAACATCCCGCCTAACGGGGCGGCAAAGCCATGCACCGCGCCCAGCCGGGCGTTGGCCAGGGCCATGCCGCTGCAGAGCGCGGCGATCATCATCTCCGATCGCGCACCAACGTCGCCGGGATGCTCCACCGCGCGCTCGATAGACCGCGCCGCGCGACGCATCCCTTCCCGGGCAACGGCGTCCGACAGCGGCGTGGCGAACGGCGAGACGAACGGCTCGATGCACTGGGTGAGCGCGTCCAGCCCCGTGCTGGCGGTGGCGTCGCCAGGCAGCGAGCAGGTGAGCGTCGGGTCCAGGATGGCGGCGGCTGGCAGCATGCGTGCGCTGCGCAGGCTCACCTTCACTCGCTCGGGCTCGGCGAGCAACACGGCGTTGCGCGTGACCTCGGCGCCCGTACCGGCGGTGGTGGGAACCGCGATGAAGGGGACGGGGGCGGCGTCCAGCGCGCGGGCATCGCCCACCACCTCGAGGTACTCGCGAACCGGGGCGCGGTTGGCAATGAGCGCGGCCAGCGCCTTGCCACAGTCGATCACGCTCCCGCCTCCCACCGCGACCACCACGTCGCGCCCCTCGTACCGAGCCTCCGTCGCCAGGCGCTCGACCGCCGACACGGTGGGTTCTCCAATGGAGTGCTGCACCTGCACATCCACCCGCAAGGCGCGCAGCGCCTGCACCACGGCGCCGGCGCGATCGCCGCGCCCCTGCACCACCAGCACACGACGCCCCAGCGAGGCGGCGAGCGGCGCACACTCCGACAGCCGCCCAGCCCCGAAGTGGAGTTGCGTGGGTGCCGCGAAGTCGAACGCCGGCACCGTCACCCCGGATACTCCCATTGCGGCGGCTGGGGCGCCAGCGCCCGGTACTTCACGCTCCGGCGCGGCGAGGCCATGATCGAATCCACCGCGGCGCGCCAGGCCGCGTAGTGCGCCGTCGCCTTGTGTCGCGCCACGTCGTCCGCGGTGCGGTAGATCTCGACCAGGACGAGCTGCGTCGGATCGTCCTCCTGCTGGACCAGGTCGAACCGCACCACGCCGGGCTCCTGCACGCTGTGACGGGCGTTCTCGCGCGAGGCGGCGATGAACGCCTCCACATGGCCAGGCAGCACGTGGACGTAGACATGGACGATGAGCATGGGCGAGGTGGCTCGAGGGCGGTGGTCGTTTGGTGACAGGCGGCGTGCGCGAGGAATTACGCGTTCAGCAGTCCTTGCTCCAGTGCATAGCGCGTGAGCCCCGCCACGCTCCGAATGCCGAGCTTGCGGACCAGCGAGTCGCGGTGCGCCTCCACCGTGCGGACGCTGATGCCGAGCTGCGCGGCGACTTCCTTGTTGAGCAGCCCCCGCGCCACCAGCGTGAGGACTTCGC
>CAZVDJ010000483.1:0-4135 GCA_964626245.1 uncultured Gemmatimonadaceae bacterium | reverse complement strand
GGGGCGTTCGCGCCCGCGCCGCCATGGGCGTGGCGGCATTGCTCCTGCCGGCAGCGCCGCTCGGCGCCCAGGGGGAGTCGGTGACGGTGGAGCGCCGGGTCCTGATGACCCCCGACCTCACCCCGGCCGACGCGCGCCGGCGCGCGATCGACGAGGCGCTGGCGGAGGCCGCGCGCCGGGTGGCCGGCGTGCGCGTCCAGGCCAGCGCGCTCAGCACCGTACGCGAGGACGGCCGTGGCGTCGCCTCGGGCTACGCGAGTGCCATCCTGCTGGACGCCGCCGCGCGCGCCACCGACTACCGCGTGGACGACGAGGCGTGGGAGACGTTGCGCCCGGCGGAGGGCGAGGCGCAGCTCTACCTGCGCCTCCGGCTCACCGCCACGGTGGAGCGCGAGGTCGGCGATCCCGACCCAGCCTTCACGGTCGACCTGTCGCTCAACGCCGCTCGCTTCGAGCTCCGCGGCCGCGCGACGATGGCCGGGCCCGGTGGTGACGAGTTGATCGCCACCGTGCGCACGTCGCATCCCGCGCACCTCACCCTGTTCGTCATCACCGACGACTCGGCCGAACGCCTCTTTCCCAACGAGTACCTCCCCGCGATCGTCGCGCGCGCCGCCGAGGCGATGGAACTTCCCGATCCCGAGTGGCGGGAGCGCGGCTTGCACCTGCGCCCCTCGCTCCCTGCCGGCCGCGCGTCGCGACGCGAGATCCTGATGTTGGTCGCCACTCGCCAGGCGCCCCCTCGCCCGCCCCAGCGCGCCACGGTGGTGGAGCTGCAACGCTGGCTCCTCTCCATTCCCCGTCCCACCCGCACCATCGCCTTCGCCCCCTACGAAACCGTCCGCCGCGAGTGAGCGGTGAGTCGGCAAGCGAGTTGGCTCCCTCGCTCGCCCAGCACCACCAGCCGTCCCACGCCCACACGCTTTCTTCTTCCCGCCGTCCCGACTTCTCGTCCACTGCCCCCATGCGCCCCCAGACCTTGCTCCTGCTGGTCGTAGCCGCCGCCGCGTGCCACCGCGGCCCGCGCTCCACCGATCTCTCGCCCGCCGCGTCGCGCGAGACCATCCGCAACCTCCCGGGCTGGTACCTCAAGCCGCCCACCGACAACAACTACCTCTACTCGCCCGCCACCGCGGTGTCGCGCGACGTGCAGGTGGCGATCAACAAGGCCGAAACCGAGGGGCGCGCCGGGTTGGCGCAGCAGCTCGAGGTCAAGTTCGGCGCCCTCAACAAGCGCTTCGTGGAAGAGGTCGGGCGTGAAGGGTCGCAGCTCCTCGACCAGTACACGCAGGCCTACAAGGCGGTCGTGAGCCAGGTGCTCTACGGCAGCCGCCCCAAGCAGCAGCAGATGCGAACCGAGGGCGACGTCTATCGCGCCACGGTGCTCATGGAGCTCCCCATCGGCGAGATGAGCAAGCGGCTGCTGGAACAGCTGCGTGCACAGGAGCAGCTCTACACCCGCTTCCGCGCCAGCGAAGTGTTCAAGGAACTCGACGCCGAGGTGCAGCGCTACGAGAGCTGGAAGCGCGAGCAGGGGATCCCGCGGTAGGCCTCGCCGGGCCACACGCCGGAGGCACGGCGCCCCCGCGGCCACTGAGGTGTGGCGCGGGGGCGCCGTGCATTGGTGGCAGTCAGGCGAGCGAGGGCGCCGCCGCGGCGGGTTCTCCGGGCGTCGCTAGTCGCGCAATGCCACGCGGAAGACGCTCCCGCGCCCGGGCTCCGACGCCACCGACAGGCGGTACCCGAGCACCTGGCACAGCTGCCGGCTGATCGCGAGCCCCAGCCCGGTGCCGCCGTAGCGCCGCGCGGTCCCGCTCTCACCCTGCTCGAACGGCTCAAAGATCGACTGCAGCCGGTCCGGGGCGACCCCCACGCCGGTGTCGGCCACCTCCACCGCCTCCGGCGAGCCGTCCTCCGCCAGCCGCACGCGGGCCACCACCTCCCCCTCAGGGGTGAACTTGATGGCGTTCCCCACCAGGTTGATGAGCACCTGGCGAAGCTTGCGCCGGTCGGTCTCGATCCACAGCGCCCGGGCTGGCGCCTCCACGCGCAGCAGCAGCGCGCGCCCGCTGGCCTCCCCCTCGAGTTGCGCCACCGTCCCGCGCACCAGCTCGGCCAGGTCCACACGCTCCCGCTCCACGTCCAGCTTTCCGGACTCGATGCGTGAGATGTCGAGCAGGTCGTTGATCAGCCCCAGCAGGTGCACGCCGTTGGCGTGGATCCGGTCCAGGTAGGTCGCTTCCTTGGTGCCGGCGGCGTCGCAATGGGCGCGCGTGCGTTGCAGCAGGCGGGAGAACCCGATCACCGAGTTGAGCGGCGAGCGCAGCTCGTGCGACATGCGCGCCAGGAAGTCCGACTTGGCGCGACTGGCCGCTTCGGCCGCCTCCTTGGCATCGCGCAGCGCACGCTCGTGCTCCTGTTGCGCGGTGAGGTCGCGCCAGGTGACCAGGAAGAGCGGACGCTCATCGTAGTCGGCGCGCGCCACCGACAGTTCGGCCGGCAACGGCGTCCCATCGGCGCGCTGCAACTCCCAGGTCAGGCGATAGCTCTCGCCACCCTCGCACTGGAAGCGCTCCTTGTGGTAGGCGATCGCTTCCTGCGATGGCGTCCCGTCGGGTTGGGCCGCCGGGTAGTAGTCGCGCAACGATCGTCCCACGAGCCCCTCCTTTCCCGCCACGCGCAGCGCACGCACGGCGGCATCGTTGCAGTCGACGATGCGGTCCTCGTGCAGCAGCATCTGCGGATCGCCCAGCTTCTCGAAGAGGAACCGAAAGCGGCGCTCGGCGGCGCGCGACTCGGTCACGTCCACGTGCGTGCCCATCATGCGTCTGGCGCGCCCCGCGGCGTCGCGTTCCACCACGCGCCCGGCGGCGTGGATCCACCGCCAGCTGCCGTCCCGGTGGCGCAGGCGATAGGTGGCGCGGTAGTCGACCGTCTCGCCGTCGGTGCAGAGGCGGAGTGCGCGGCACGTGTCCGCCGCATCGTCCGGGTGCAGCCGGCTCGTCCAGTCGACCAGGTAGCCTGACAGGTCGTCCCGTCCGCAGCCGAGCATCGTGATGCTCTCGTCGCTCCAGATCACCCGTCCCGACGTGACTTCGTACTCCCACAGTCCGGTGTTGGACCCGGAGAGCGCCAGCTCCATCCGCTCGTTCGCGTCCCGGAGGTCCCGCTCCACGCGCTTGAGCTTCGTCACGTCGGCCACGGTGCCCACGTAGCCCGTCACGCTGCCGTCGTCCGCGCGTAACGCGGTCGCGCGTCCGCTCACCCACTGCTCGGTGCCGTCGGCACGGCGGTATCGATAGGCCTCGTTCCACTCGCGCCCCTCGCGCGCTGCCGCCCGCCAGCTGCTCTCCACGCGCGTCACGTCGTCGGGATGCAGGGCGGTGGTCCACCCCCATCCGAGCGCCTCGCGATACGAGAGCCCGGTGATCGACAACCACGTCTGGTTGACAAAGGTGCAGGCGCCGGACGCGTCGGACTCGAAGATCCCCACCGGTGCCAGCGCGGCCAACTCTCGATAGCGGGCCTCGCTGCGCGCCAGCGCCTGCTCGCTCCGCTTCCGGCGCGTGATGTCGCGCAAGTAGCAGGAGAGCCCCTCGGCACTGGACACCACGCGCATCTCGAACCACCCCGCGTTGGCGATCCCCTCCCACTCGTACTCGTGCACCCCCTCACGCGTCATGCAGCGGCGCAGGAACTCCCCGGGTGCCGAGTCCACGAGAGCGGGGATCAGCTCCCAGAGCGACCGCCCCAGCGCTTCGTCGGGCGAGACACTCGCCAGGCGCGCCGCCTCGGCGTTGCTGAAGCGTACGCGCCACTCCCGGTCGAGGGTGACAAAGCCCTCGGTGATGCGC
Source organism: uncultured Gemmatimonadaceae bacterium (assembly GCA_964626245.1). GTDB lineage: Bacteria > Gemmatimonadota > Gemmatimonadetes > Gemmatimonadales > Gemmatimonadaceae > SCN-70-22. Next base: position 281 of record CAZVDJ010000483.1, on the reverse strand, counting down.
CCCAGGATGTCCAGTTTCTCGCGACGTTCCCGCTCGGCAGAGGCGCGCGACAGGCGTCCTTCCACGAGGGCCGTGGCCAGTTCCGCCACCTGCCGAACGTCGGCCACGTCGCGCTCGCTCCAGTCGCGCGGCACCCGATCGATCACGCAGCACGCACCCACGCGCAGCCCAGCGGATGTGGTCACGGGCACGCCCAGGTAGCTCCCGATGCCCATGGCCTCGATGGAGCAGTTGCCGCGAACGCGCGACGCACGCGTCACGTCCGGAATCACCAGCGGTGC
>CAZVDJ010000482.1:0-4137 GCA_964626245.1 uncultured Gemmatimonadaceae bacterium | reverse complement strand
CCTCGGTCGCAGGCGCCCCGCCCGCGGCGCGCGCTACTGGTACTGGATGTAGAGCGGCTTGGGATAGAGCGCGAGCACGTCGCGGGGGCGCATGAGGCGCCACCCTTTGCCACGCACGTCGTTCTTGTAGAAGAGCTTGAAGCCGGTGAACTGCACCGGCTCGCTCGCGACGTACTGGTCGTACGAGGCCTTCTTGTGCGACGGCGATCCCCAGCCATCCATGTGGATCACCACCTGCACGCGCGGATCGAGCTTGATGTCGTCGGCATTGGTGAGCATGGGGCGGGTGAAGCGGTGGATCACCAGCACCTTGGGCGGGAGCTTGTGCTTGTCGACCAGCTCTGCCAGGTAGTCGATCGCCCAGTTCACGTCACGCGCGTCATAGGTCCCCACGCGCTTGCCCGGCGCATGGCGCCCCTTCATCGAGAACTCGGGGTCGATCCCCAGGTGCACGTCGGGGCGCGACAGGAACTTCTCCAGTTCGGGAAGCTCGTCGCGCAACGTGCTCTTGCCCACCTGCACGTCGACGAAGAGCAGGGCCTCCCTGGCGCGCGCCCACCCGTACACGCGTTCGATGAGCGAGTCGGCCATGCGCGCCCTCCACTTGCCGTCCTTCCCCGCGCTCCCCTGCGCCACCACGGCAATCAGGTGCAATGCGGGCTTCACCGGGCGCAGCGTGTCCGCCCGCTCCCAGGCGCGCACCTCGCGGTCCAGCCGGCGCAGCATCTCGGTCGGGCGGTACTCACCCAGCACCCCCATGCGCGTGGAGAGAGGGTTGCCGTAGTACGCGACGATGCGGTGGTACGGCAGGAGGGAGCCGGGGAGTGGCGCGGGCCCCTTCACCGGCCACCCGGGCGGTAGCGGGCGTGCCGCTGTGGCCGCGGAAGGCTTCGCCACGGCGGGCTTCGCCGCGCTCCGCTTCGCGGGCGGTGTCTTCTTCGTGCTCGCCTTTTTCGCCTTCGCATTCTTCGCGCTCGGCGTGTTCGCGCGCGCCTGCTTCGACGACGCCTGCCGGGCTGTGGCCTTGGTGCGTGCCTCCGCTTGCTGCGCCCCAGGCGCGACGGCTGAAGGGGCGAGCGTCGCGACGGCCAGCAGCAGGCTCCACCACACGCGCCTGCGGTGGCGCGCATGGCCACCGTCAGGGCAGCGATCGGCGCAACGAGACGCGAAACGGCCAGCAACGGACGTCATGCGCGCACCCTAACGCGAGGGGGGGAGCGGAACAAGCGCGGCATCGCCCTCGTCGTCGTCAAAGGCCGCACCGCGCCCGCGCAAATGCTCGAAGACGAGCCACGTCTCGATGTGCCCCACCTCCTCGCGCGTGATGAAGCGGTCGATCGCCAGGTCGCGCAGGTGCTGCGCGTCACGGGCCAGGACGTGTACCAGGAAATCGTTTTCCCCCGCCATGTGATACACGGCCACCACCTCGGGGAGGGTGAGGGCGTGCTGGCGAAAGGCCTCGTATTGCTCGCGCGAGTGTTGGCGAAGGCGCACCGCCATCATGGCCTCCATCGAGAAGCCCAGCGCCGCCGGATCCACGTCGGCCACGAACCCCCGAATGGCCCCCTCCCGCACCAGTCGGCGCACCCGTTCCAGGCAGCTCGACGGGGCGAGCCCGACCCGGGCGGCCAGTTCCTTGTTGGAGAGCCGAGCATTCTTCGCCAAGGCGCCCACCAGGGCGCGGTCGATTCGGTCGAGGGGGCGCATGAGGTGGGTAGTTCCGCAAACAATTCGATGGAAGTTCTAGTCGGTCGAACGGTATCCTGAATGCGCAACGATAACGGAATCATCTTCGATGCGCTCGCCATCTCTCGATACCCGCTGCGTGCACGCTGGACGCGACGACCTGGCCCGGCTCGGCGTTCATGCCCCGCCCATCGACCTGTCGTCGACCTACCCGCTCCACGACCTCGCCGAGGGGACGGCCGACCTCGATGCCCTGGCCTCGGGGGCGCGCGACCCCCTGCACGGATCGGTCTACGCCAGGCTCCACAACCCCACCGTTGCCCGCCTGGAACGGGCCGTCGCCGAACTCGAGGGGGGAGAAGCAGCGGTCGCCTTTGCCAGCGGGATGGCGGCGATCACCGCCATTCTCCTCTCCCTCACGGCGCGTGGCCGCCATGTGGTCGCGGTGCGGCCGGTCTACGGCGGCACCGACCACCTGCTGGCCTCGGGGCTCCTGGCGCTCGAGGTCTGCTGGTCCCGCGCCGACCAGGTGCGCGCCGCCCTCCGTCCCGACACCGCCCTCGTCTTCATCGAGACACCCGCCAACCCCACCTGCGCGCTCGTCGACATCGCCGACGTCGTGCGCCAGGCGGGCGACGTGCCGGTCGTGGTCGACTCCACCTTCGCCACCCCGGTGCTGCAGCGTCCGCTGGCGTTAGGCGCGGCCGCGTCGCTCCATTCGGCCACCAAGTTCCTGGGGGGACACGGCGACACGGTGGGGGGGATCATTGCCACCAGCGAGGCGCTGGCCCGTCCGCTCCGGCAGGTGCGCATCGTCACCGGGGCGCTCCTGCACCCGCTCGCCGCCTTCATGCTGCACCGCGGACTCCCCACCATGTCGCTCCGCGTGCTCGCCGCGCAGGAGCGTGCCCGGGAGCTGGCGTTGCGGCTGTCGGGGCACCCGGCCGTCGCCGCCGTCCACTATCCGGGCCTTCCGGACGGCGATCCGCAGTCGCTGCTCGGCCGGCAGATGAACGGGCCGGGCAGTCTGCTCGCCTTCGAGGTGGCCGGCGGCTACGAGCAGGCGCAGCAGGTGATGCGCGCCGTGCGTCTCATCACCCCCGCCGTCTCCCTGGGCTCCACCGATTCCCTCATCCAGCATCCCGCCGGGCTCACGCACCGGCTCGTCCCCGAGCGCGAACGCGCCGCGCTCGGCATTACTCCGGGCATGCTCCGGCTCTCGGTGGGAGTGGAGGGGGTGGAGGATCTCTGGCGCGACCTGGACCGTGCGCTCGCGGTTCCCGCGACCGGCGCGTGGTCGACCGCCGATTCGGCTGATCCGGAGTTCGTCACCGCCGAGATGATCGGAGCGGGCTGATCGATCGTCCCGGCGCCGGGCGTGCCAGGCGACCTCGACGAAGCTCAGGGAGGAGCGCGGGGGCAGAGCTGAACCCTGACCCTCATTCTTCCCCAGACTCTACCCCAGACCTCAGCCCCTCGCTGACTGGGGCAATCTGAGCCAGTGCCTGGTGGGGGAGAGCGGTGAAATCGTTGTCGTTGAACGCCCTCGCCGGGTGGAAAATGGAATGGCCGAGCTTGCTGAGACGAGCGCGTGACTCGCGCGTCTTAAGGGCGTGAGACTCCTCGTCTTGAACTGTCACGAGGCCTGGATCCACCAGCTGGGGGTCCTCAAGGCCCAGCTCGATATCGTGGTCGGCCTTCCCGGGCGCTACACCGCCCAGTGGGATACCCGCATGCGCCCCCTTCCCGACGGGGCGCGCACCCTCACGCTCGAGGAGGCGCGCCGCGCCCCCGCCGGGTACGACGCGGTCATCAACCACAACATCACCGACCTGCTCGACACCAGGTCGATCGATGCGCCCAAGCTCCTCGTGCTGCACGACACGCTCGAGGGGCGCATGGCGCAGCAGGACGCCGAGTTCGACCCGCGCGAGATGCGGGCGATGCTCAACAGCTACCTGGCCTCGGTGGGCGGGCACGCCATCGCGATCTCGCGCTCCAAGGCCAAGTCGTGGGGGGTGACGCACGTGGTGGTACACAACAGTGCCGACCCCGACGCGTACCTGCCGTGGGTGGGCGACGTGTCGTGCGGGCTGCGCGTGGCCAATCACGTCACCTCCAAGCGCGCCTTCCTGGCGTGGGACTTTCACGAGGAGGCGATGGCCGGGCTTCCGCTGCGCATCGTTGGCCACAACCCCGAGATCCCCGGTGCCGCGCCAGCCGACGACTGGGGCCACCTGAAGCGCATGCTCGCCTCGCACCGCTTCCTGGTGCACACCGCCGACCCTCGTTACGAGGACGGCTTCAACATGGCGGTGCTGGAAGCCATGGCCGCGGGGCTCCCGATCCTCACCAACCGTCATCCCACCGCGGTGGTGGAACACGGGCGCACCGGCTTCGTGGCCGACACCCCGGCCGAGATGCGTGAGCAGGCGCAACGCCTGCTGGGCG
>CAZVDJ010000481.1:0-4138 GCA_964626245.1 uncultured Gemmatimonadaceae bacterium | reverse complement strand
GCACGATGCCAGCTCTCTGTGGGCTGCCATTCGGGCGACGCGTATGCCGCAAGCGTGAGCTCGCGGTGGAAACCCAGTTGCTCCAGGGCAAAGTACCCGCGATGCAAACCAAACCGCAAAAAGTTCCGCAGCCCTTCGGCAACGACAATGTTTGCTCCGGCCGGATCTGCGAAGCACGCGGGCACAGTGACAACCACTGGCGAAGTATCTGCATAGTGCCTGTTCTTTGTGATGAAGCTGAAGTGCACCCCGTTCCCGCCCGTGCGTGCAAACGCGACCGAGTTCTGAGGCGTGCACCAATACCCGTCGGTCTGGCATTCCTTTGCCAGCTGCAAACCCAAGGGATCCAAGCCTCCAAGGAAACCATTGGGCAGCTGACGCCCCGTCTCCGCGTCAAGCCGACGCAGCTCGTCCAACAGGGGATGCGTGCTGTTCGTCATGTGCGTACTCAGAAAAACAGCCCGCGGCAACGATGCCACGGGCTGTGTAGCCTTACCGGGTTTAACAGGTCAACTCAGATGTAGTAGTTGAAAATGTTCTCCGCCAGCTCCTGCCGGCCGCGATCGTCGCCACGGGCCCGCAGCTGCGCGTACACGGGGATGAACGACGCCGACAGGACGCCCTCCCCAAAGAGATTCTGCAGGATGTTCGGGATCCGGAACGCCTGCGTGAATGCGTCGGATTCGTCGCCGGCGCCGAAGTAGAAGGAGAAGACCTTCTGGCGCGCCAGCCCCATGAGGCGGCTCAGGAGGATCCCGGCTGCCACGAGCGCCGCCGGCCGCCGGCTCGCGCTCGCGTCGGCGGGAGACGTCCCTCCCGGTGTCGCCACGACGCCGGGTGGGCTCACGCCGCGTCGACAGGGAGCGGTTGCCCGTGCACGAGCGCCTCGGCGTGTCGCCGCGCCCCTTCTCGCATGAGCGCCAGGACGCCCACCCCGTGCCTCGCCAGGATCGGGAGCAGGTTGAGTGCGCGCTCCTGGCGCATTCCGCCGGGGCGAAGCGCGCCGGCAATGGTCCCCACGTCGCGGCGCATGTCCTCCTCGCGCCGCTTCAGCGCGGCGACCATGCGACGCTCCAGTCGATCGGCGCGCCAGAGCATCTGACGACGCACGCCATCGACCACGGCGCCCGGGAGCAGCGCGGACGCACCATCGAGTGCCTCCGAGAATTGCCCGGCGGATCGCTCGATCTCGCGACGCCACGACGCCAGCGCGTCGAGGAGTGGAGCCGGTGCCGCCGCGCGCGCCAACCGTCCCTCGATCGCCGCCACGTCCACCACCTCGTGGCGATTCACCCCACGCGACGTCATCAGCGCCTGCACCTGCGGCTCGACGATGGTGCACGACCAGCGCGGGACGGCAAGCGGCGTCCCCGCCCCGAGCGCCGCCGCGACCGCGCTGACCTGCGCGAAGTACGCGATCTCGCCGGGACCGGCCACGTACGCCACCGTCGGCAGGACCGCGCGTTCCACCACGGGTCGCAGCAGGACGTTGGGCGACAGCCGCTCGGCGTCAGCGCGCGCGGCGACCCCCTCCGCCAGGGACAACGCGATCCGCACCTTCCGGCCGTTGTCCCGGCCGAAGACGAGCGAGAGCCCGTCCACGTCGGCCACCTGCGGCTGGTAGCCAGCCGCACGCAGCTCGGCGCTGCGTGCCTGCAGGGCGCCGGCCACCGTCTCGCCCTGCAGCAGCGCGCGCGACAGGAGGGGGCGCTCGACCTCCATCAGCGCACCGTGCGACGCATCGAGCACGGCGATCCCGAGCGGCTCCAGGAGCAGCCGAAGCAGCGTGAGGTACGCCCCGCCCACGGTCGCTGCGGGATGGTAGGCCAGTCGCACGGCATCGAGAACGTCGGGGGCGATGACCGAACCGGACGCCGCCGCCAGCGCCTCGATCGACGCGCGAACGTCGCCGAGGGGATAATCGGCCATGGGGAGCCCGTCCGCCCCCGACGCCTCCATGGACAGTCGCGTGGCCCCGCCGGGGAGCGCGATCCAGGTGTCAGCCGCCTCCGCCAGGTCGGCGTCATCCGTCGCCGCCCAGAAGACCGGCGCGGCCGGCACCCCCGTCTCCCGCTCGATCGCATCGGCCAGCTCGAGGGCGGACAGCGCCTTGGACCACGTGTAGATCGGCCCCCCGAACAGCCCCGGCTGCTGACCCGTGGTCACCACGACGCCGCCGGCGGCGGCGACGCGCGCCAGGCGGGCCTGGGCGGCCCCGGTTGCGCCGAATGCGTGCGTGAGCCGGCTGTGCCAGTCGCGCGGTACCGACGATCGCACCTCATCAACCCGCGCGCGCCAGCCGTCGGGGTGCGCCGGGCGTCGGAGGTACCACGCCGCGGGGGCGTCGCCCGCGATCACGCGCTGAGAGAGGGGGCCGCCGCCGAGCGGCTCGGACAGGACCGTCGGCATCGTCACGCTCGTCTCCCCTGCGCGGCTCGACCCCGCGCCGCGGCGTGCCGCGAGGCGACCGAGTCAGGGGAAGGCCAGGACGCCGGCGTCCCGGCCTGGCCGTGTGTGCGGCCGGGACGACATCGATCGAGTGAGCCGAGGCGCATGCTGTGGGGAGAGGCGATCATGGCGAACGGGGAGCGCGGCGCGACGTCGCCGGTTTCGCGGGGCGATGGCGCCGCACGCACCCCAAATCTCGCGCGAGGGCGTCGCACTTCGCGAGTGCGCCGCAACGCTTTTTGCACGTCGTGACGGGCGGGTCAGGGCTTGTGGTATGGCTCCCGCCTAACGATCGTCCCGGCCCGGTACAGCTGCTCGGCCAGGACCAGGCGGGCCAGGTCGTGCGGCAGGGTGAAGGGCGCCAGGGTCAGGCGACGTTGCGCGCGTGCCAGGACCGCGGCATCCAGCCCGTGCGCGCCGCCCAGCAGGAAGGCCACGTCGCGGGCCTCGTCGCGCAGGCGTTGCAGCCACTCGGCGAAGGCAACGGAAGTGAGCGCCTCGCCGCGCTCGTCGCACGCCACGAGCGTCCCCGTTCCCGCCCGCTCCAGGAGGCGCTCCCCTTCCTGCTTCTTCACGACCGCGGGATCCTTGCCCGTCGCTTCCCGTACCTCGATCACCTCGAGCGGCCAGTAGCGCGCGGCGCGCGACTCGTAGCCCGCTACTGCCTGCGCCAGCGCGACGTCGCGCACCCGTCCCACCGCCACCACCCGCACCTTCATGCGCGTACCTGCGCGGGGAACCGTCGCCGCTCGACGGGAGCCGAACCAGCGCCGCCGGGAAAGCGGAGGCGGGCGGCGTGGCCCCTGGCCATGCCGCCCGCCTCCAGCGCCGTCACGCCGTTCGCAACGCTACGCGTAGATCCCCCGCAAGCGGTGCACCGTGGCTACGCGACTGATGGAGAGCATGTAGGCCGCGGTCCGCATGTTCACCTTGTGCTGCTTGGAGAGCTCGAGCACGTCGCGGAACGACTTGACCATCAGGTCGCGCAGGCGGTCGTTCACCGTGTCTTCGCTCCAGAAGTAGCCACCGCGGTCCTGCACCCACTCGAAGTACGACACCGTCACGCCGCCGGCGTTGGCCAGGATGTCGGGGATGACGAAGATCCCCTTCTCGTCCAGGATCGCGTCGGCCGCGGCGGTCGTGGGACCATTGGCCCCCTCGCAGATGATCTTGGCGCGGATCTTCGGCGCGTTCTTGGTCGTGATCACGTTCTCCAGCGCGGCCGGGACGAGCACGTCGACATCGAGCGTCAGCAACTCATCGTTGGCGATGAGGTCACCGTGCGGGTAGCCCTCGAGCACCTTGTTCTTCTTCACCCAGGCCACGGCGTCTTCCACGTCGAAGCCGCCCGCGTTGTAGTAGGCGCCGCTGCGGTCGCCGATCGCCACGATCTTGCACCCCTCGCGCGCGAGGAGCTGCGCCGACACCGACCCCACGTTGCCAAAGCCCTGCACGGCGACGGTTGTCCCCTTCACGCTCATTCCCAGGTGGGCGAGTGCCTCCTTGGTCACGAACATGCAGCCGCGCCCCGTGGCCTCGCGCCGGCCGAGCGATCCCCCCATCTCGATCGGCTTTCCCGTCACCACCGCGGTCACCGTGTGACGCATCTGCATGGAGTACGTGTCCATGATCCACGCCATCACGCGCTCGTTGGTGTTCACGTCCGGCGCAGGAACGTCGGAGTCGGGCC
>CAZVDJ010000480.1:0-4150 GCA_964626245.1 uncultured Gemmatimonadaceae bacterium | reverse complement strand
GTTGGCGCCGGGAAGGACGGCGACCACGACGTACGTGGGGATGGGAAAGGTCGGGTCCTCGGCGCGGGGAATCGTGCGCAGGGAGAAGACGCCCATCGCCACCAGCGCGAGCAGGATCACCAGCATGAACTGGCGATTCTTCACCGAGAAGTCGGCGATGCTCATGGCGCCACCCGCTGCGCCGACGGCGTGGCGCGCACGCTCAGGCGTGTGGAGTCGTCCAGGTAGGCGGCACCGCGCACCACCACGCGTTCACCCGGCCTCACGCCTTCTGCCACGACGATCATGTCGCCCATCAGCGGCCCCAGGCGCACGCGCCGGCGCAATCCGCGCCCGGCGTCCGCGTCGACCACGAACAGCGTCGCCGAGTCGCCGTCGGCTTCCACGACCGCTTCGAGGGGAACCATCGGCTGTGTCCCCAGTCCACGCGTGCGGATCGCGGCCCGGCCGACCAGTCCCGATGCGAGCGCCTCGGCACGCGGCTCGAGCGTAAGCTCCACGTCGTACGTGCCACTCGCGGCGGAGGCGGCCGAGGCGCGCTGCGTGACGCGCGCGTCGTAGCGCTCGCCGGGGAGCGCGTCGAACGTGACCACGGCGACGTCGCCCAGCCGCACGCGCATCGCGTCGCGATCGGGGAGTCCGGCGCGCAACACCACCCCACGTTGCGCCGACCGCACCACCAGCACGGGATCACCGGCGGCGATGACCTGGTGTGGCTCGGCAGAGCGGCGCAGCACCACCCCTGGTGCGGTGGCCCGAATCACGGCGTGCTCCAGGCTGAAGCGCGCGATGCGCACATTCTGCTCCGCGACGGTCAGTGCCGTCGTCGCGTCCTGCAGCTGCTCGGTGGTGGCGATCGAGTCGGCGTGCAGCGCACGCACGCGCGCCAGGTCGCGTTCCGCCTTCTCCCGTCCCTGCTCGGCCTTGGCCACTTCCGAGGCCACGGGCGTGGGGGAGAGTTCGGCGAGCAGCTGCCCGGGGCGCACCGTTGCGCCTTCGTCCACGGTGATCCGCGCGATCACGCCGCCGACGCTGAACGCGAGCGTCAGCTCCTCCTTGCCGCTGACGGCCCCGGTGGCCATCACCGGAGGGGCCACATCCCGCAGCTCGACGCCGGCGACTTCGACCGGAACCGGTCGCACGCCGTCGCTCGGCGGAGCGGCGTCCCCGCGGCTACACGCCGTGAGCTGGGCGAGCAGGAGGAGCAGTGCGGGCGTCGCGAGACGAAGGGGTGTGCCCATGCGGGGGAGCGATGTCGTGGCGAGCGGTCCGTCGTGGGTTGACATGGTCGGTTCCTGCCGGGGCGCGAGCGTGAGGGGGAGTGCGAAGGGGAGGTGAGCGAGGGCGATTGGCAGATCGAGGGACGGTGGCGGCGCCGGTGGCCGCTCGCGCGGGGCGGGGGGCGGCGGCAGGGGCGGCGGGAGGTGTGGCGGGTGAACGGACCCGCCGCCGGTCTCCCTCACCGCGCGCCCCGCGCGTCCTCCAGGCGGTGCAGGTCGTAGCTGGCGGCGGCGCGCTCCAGCGCGACGCGCCGCAGGTAGAAGTCGTAGGTCGTGATCAGGCGGTTGAGGGCGGCGCTGGTGTACGCCGTTCGCGCGTCCAGGAACTCCAGCTGCGAGGCGGCACCCTCCTCCTGCTTGCGCCTGACGAGCTCGAAGGTGCGGCGCGCGCTCTGCAGGCGGTCCTCCGCGGTGCGGATGGCGCTGCGCGACACTGCCGCCGCCTGCCAGGCAGTGGTCACATCCAGCGCGATGCGCTGCTCCACCTCGCGGCGGCGTGCCTCCAGGCGACGCCCGTCCAGCGCGGCCTGTTGCACCCGTGCGGCGTCCTGCCCGCCATTGAACAGGTTCCAGCTCACGGCCACGGTGAACGCCGCAAAGTCCCGTGATGCATCGAAACGGTAGTCCCGCCCCTGGACGCCGTAGTCCACGGCGACCGACACGCTGGGGAGGAAGGAGCCCTGCGCCAGGCGTTCCTGCGCCCCCACGGCGCGGCGCGCATGATCCAGCTGGCGCAGCTCCTCGCGGCCGCGCAGCGCCTCGGCGCGCAACTCGTCGAGGGCCGGCAGCGAGTCGGGTGCCAGCAGGGAGTCCGGGAAGACCGGGACGTCGGTCTCCAGCCGGCGATCGAGCAGGAGGTTGAGCGCCTGGCGCGCCGCATCCGCCAGCTGCACGTGCTCGTCGCGGCGCTGCTGCACCTCGCTTCGCTCGGCGCGGGCCCGGAGGATCATGTCGGGGGTCGCCTTGCCGGCCTGCACCAGGCGCTCGCTCACGCGCACCTGCTCGTCCAGCAGCGGGAGCGTGCTGTCGTACAGCGTCACGACCTGGCGCAGCCGCGCGTAGGTGAGGTAGCTCCCCTTGATCTCCGCGGCGAGCTGCCGGGCCTGCACGTCACGCTCCGCCACCTGCGCGTCGGCCATCGCGGCCTGCACGCGGTTGGCCGCGATAATGGCCGGTTGGAAGACCGGCTGTGCCACGCGCACCGTGGTTTCGTGGCGCAGCGGAAGCTGCAGGTCGATGTTGGTCGGGAAGGCCGGCCGCTGCAGCAGTTCGTTGAGCGCGCCGAAGGCGGGGTTGATGAGCGTCCCGAGGTTGACGGTGTTCCCGGCCAGCTCCGTGTAGCGCGAGTTGAAGGTCGCCGACGGAAGGAGGAGCCCGCGCGCCTCGCGCACGGCGGCCTCGGCGCGCGCCACCGCCAGCTGCTGCTGCCGGCGCCCGAGGTTCTGGCGCATCCCCAGCGCCACCAGTTCGTCGAGCGGCGCCTGCGCACCAGCGGGTGGCGCCAGGAGCAGGGCGACCGTTGCGCACACGAGACCGATGGCGCCCAGGCGCGGCAGGCGTACGAGGGGCGCGAGGGGCGCGAGGGGCGCGAGGCGCGACTGGCGCGCGAGGCGACGAACAGGTCGGACGGCGGGCGAGGGGCGGTGCATTCTAGAACGTCTCCTCTACTTTGGTCGAGAAAATAGAGAGCGCGTTCTACTTGTCAATACTAGACGTTCATCTCTAGTTTTCGTGCGAGTGACGCGGGCGAACTGGAGCGTGGGAGGCGCCGGGCGCGACGGGGCGATATCATTGCCCGCTCATCGGAGGACGCATGGCCAGGACTACCGCGAAGAGCGCCACCAAGAAGGGCAAGGCGGCTCGGCCGAATCGCCGCAGCGCGCCGCCGGCTCCCCGGCGTCCCGACGACACGGAGGGCGAGGCGCAGCGCGCCCCGCAGCAGGATCGCGGGCACCGGCGGGTGGAGCAGATCCTGGACGCCGCCGAGTCGGTCTTTGCCGAGGTGGGGGTGGATGCCGCCACGACCAACGAGATCGCCGAGCGGGCGGGGGCGTCGGTGGGGTCCATCTATCACTTCTTCCCGGGGAAGGACGCCATCGTCCTGGCGGTCGCGCGCCGATTCGCCGAGCGGATGCGCGACAACAACGCCACGGCCATGTCGATGGACGACGTGCACGCGCCGCTCCCGCTCCTGTTCGAGCGCATCATCGGCACGCACGACCGGTTCGTCTCGGAATCGCCGGCCTTCTCCGCGGTGCACGACGTCCTGCACCGCAAGTTCGGCAGCTGCTCCATCAAGGATCAGCTCGACGAGGCCATCATCGACCAGGTGCGGCGCTTCCTGGAGGTGCGGCTCCCGCGCATGGGGCACGAGCAGCGGCTCGCCGCCACGCGCCTCTCGGTCCTGGCGGTCGGGCAGTGCTGCGAGAGCGCGCGGGAGCTGTCGCCCCGCGATCGCACGCTGATGCTGCGTGAACTGCGCGACATGCTCGTGCGCTATTTCGAACCGCTCGACCGCGAGTTCGGCGCGCGCTGACGCAGGCTCGCCTCGCGGCGAACAGAACGGAGGCGCGGCGCGGGGACGGGGTTTCCCACCAACAGCGCGGGGAGGTACCATCTCCCGATGACACCTTCCCGCCTTCCCGCCGACGGCGGCCGATCGCCGGCCGACGCGCCCCTCGCACCCCCACCCGGCGCGCGCCGCGACGAGGCACTCGAACCGTCGCCAGCTGCAGGGGCGCTGGGGCGGCGCGACTTCGTTAGGCGTGGACTCGTGGTGGGCGGTGGCGCGCTCGCGGCACAGATGCCGGGCACGGCGCTCGGCATGCCGGCGCGGCGCGTCGCTCCCGCGCCGCTCGACGCGACCGGCG